>JBATYG010000435.1:0-1713 GCA_049673945.1 Occallatibacter sp. | reverse complement strand
GCAGCGGCCTGCGTCGCCTGTGCCGGCTGCGAGGCTGGGGCAGCCGCGGGTTGCGCCGCCTGCGGTTGATCGGCCATCGGCTGCTGTGCCGCCGGCTGCGCCGGTTGTTCATTCTGGGCGGTCTGCTGTTTCGACCTGCATCCGCCAAGCGCAAGGGTGGCCGCAACTGCAAGTGTGGCAAACAGATTCAATCTGCGGTGGTTCATTATGCCGACTCCTGTAGTTCAGGGATTCTCGGAACACGTCAACCGGCAAAAAAGAAGTCATGCTCCGCGGGAGAGAATGATACGTCTTCCTGCAGCGGAGAAAACCTGTCAACTGTGACAGGAAAAGGAGAACCCGGCGGTAGCTTGTCCGCCGGGCTGCATCTCATGGTGTCGTGGCTCGTTCTTTCCAGCACACTCTCTTAGATGTCGAGATTCTTCACGTCGAGCGCGTTATCTTCGATGAACTTGCGGCGCGCTTCAACGTCTTCGCCCATCAGCGTGGCAAAGATGGTTTCCGTCTCGGCGATATCTTCAAGCCTGACCGAGAGCAGTGTGCGGCGATCGGGATCCATCGTGGTCTCCCAGAGCTGCGGCGACGTCATCTCGCCGAGGCCCTTGTAGCGCTGCACTTGGTACTCCCTCTTGCCCTGTTCGACGATGTAGGTGGCGAGCTCGCGGGCCGTCTGCTTTTCGACCGGCTCGCGCTGCACACGGCCGCCGCGCCGCGCCGCCTTGGCTTCCGCTTTGGCCGCTGCGGGCGTTTCACCCTCTTCGAATTCGGTACCCTCGAGCTCTTCGGCCGAGGCATCGCTCGGCCCCTTGGCCGCATATTCGATAAGGAACGGCGGCTCCAGGTACTCCTTGATCTGCGAGTGGCGCGCCATCATCTGCCGGAACTCGGGGCTCGATGCCAGAGTCCAGTCGACGCAGCGCGAAGCGCCCTGGGTGTCAGTAAAGCAGAGCGACCAGGTGTGGTGCTCCTCGTCTTCGACGGGCTTGTGCAATTGAATCTGGAACTCGTCTTTCACGTCGTTGAGTTCCTTGTGCAGGGCGGCGATCTTCGCGGGAACCGCCTTGCCGTCTTTCGAGCTGAAGTCGGCGCGGTGAATGAGTTCCGCTCGGGCAATCAGTTCCGTCAGGCGCTCGTTGCGGATGTGCTTATCCACCTTTTCGACAAAGCCGAGGTACTCGTTGAGCTGGACCATGAAGCGCGTCAGGTTTGCGCCGTCAATTCTGCTGGCGGCTTCGCCGTGGCGCACGATCATGCCTTCGGAGGCGCGGGCGACCATCACCTTCACGAACTCGCGGTCGTCCTTGATGTACTGCTCGAAACGGCCCTTCTTGATCTTGTAGAGGGGAGGCTGCGCAATAAAGACATGGCCGCGCTTGATCAACTCCGTCATGTGGCGGAAGAAGAAGGTCAGGAGCAACGTGCGGATGTGCGAGCCATCGACGTCGGCGTCGGTCATGAGGATGATCTTGCCGTAACGGAGCTTGGCGGGATCGAAGTCGTCCTTGCCGATGCCCGTGCCGAGCGCCGTAATCATGGCGCGGATTTCCTCGTGGCCGAGCATCTTGTCGTAGCGGGCCTTCTCGACGTTGAGGATCTTACCTTTAAGTGGCAGGATTGCCTGGAAGCGGCGATCGCGGCCCTGCTTGGCGGTGCCGCCGGCGCTTTCACCCTCGACGAGATAAAGCTCGCAGCGGCTGGGATCACGCTCAGAGC
>JBATYG010000434.1:0-10488 GCA_049673945.1 Occallatibacter sp. | reverse complement strand
GCAGCAATGGCCCGCACGACATCGACGCGCGGCCCCTCGATCTTCACGGCCTCGGCGCCGGCTTCCTTCACAAATCGCGTCGCATTCGCGACGCCCTCGGCAACCGTTGCGTGGTAGCTGCCAAACGGCATGTCGGCAACCACCAGCGCGCGCCGCACCGCGCGACGCACGGCGCGCGTGTGGTGCACCATTTCATCCACCGTTACGGCCAGCGTGTTGTCATGGCCCAGCACGACCATGGCCAGCGAGTCGCCCACAAGAACCAGGTCAACGCCTGCTTCATCCACGAGCCGCGACGTTGCATAGTCATAGGCCGTGAGAGCGCAGATAGGCTTACCCTGCCGCTTCATCTCGGCAAGAGCAGGCATCGTAACTTTTGTGGGGAGGATACCGGTGGAAGAAGGTCCGCCAGCGGAGAAGTTGGTAAGGCTCATCGTTGTCTCCAGTGCCGCTCCGCAAAGTCAGGATGCAGCCCGTCGGCATCTTTGCCGGTCCGCCGGCCCAAAGGCGGCAGGCTTGGGGCAATCGATGCTCAGCACCGTCAGTATACTCCGCGGTACGCCCTGCTCTCCAACGAAGGACGAATCCCTTGCGGCTGCACGGTGCCGCGCAGCACACTAGAGGCAGAATGCCTTTTCCGTTAGCAACTGGCGTTTACACCGGCCTCGCAGTGCTGGGGACCGCCGGTCTGGCTTTGGGCGGCTTTCAATATGCTGCGCTCTGGCCCGCTTCGCAAATCTTCGGACGCACCCTCATCGCTCCCCGCAGGCCTGGCGAACTGGCCCTGACCTTTGATGACGGGCCGAACCCGGCCTGGACGCCCAGGCTGCTCGACATACTCGCCGCGAGTGACGTGCGTGCTACCTTTTTCATGGTCGGCCGCTTCGCCGAAGCAGAAAAGCAACTTGCCCGTCGTGTGCTCGAGTCCGGGCATCTGGTTGGCAACCACTCGTGGAGCCATCCCAACCTCGCGCGCACGCCGGCAGCCCAGGTTCGCGATGAACTGCGGCGTACCAGTGATGCTCTCGCGCAGATCCTCGGTCAGCCGGTTTGCTACTTTCGGCCACCTTACGGTGCGCGGCGCCCCGTCGTGCTGCGTACGGCGCGCGCACTGGGCATGGTCCCCGTCTTGTGGAACGCGATGACAACGGATTGGAAGGAGCCCTCAGCCGAGCGGATCGCCAGGCGGCTCGAGGCAAAGATAGATCGAAACCAGCGTGCCGGATGGGCGACAACCATTGTTCTGCACGATGGCCGGCACTCCGCGCTCGGCGCCGATCGCGGTCCCTCGGTGAATGCCGCCGAAGCTCTCATCCACCGCTACAAAGCCACCCACCGTTTCGTCACCCCCGACTCATGGGCCAACTCGTGATTTTTGACCTGCGGAATGAATCCGCATCTTCGGGCTGACCATTCCCGTAGGACTTACACTTTTATTTTCCTCCGGTTGCCGTATTCGGTTACCGTATACCGTAGCGACGGACGTGGCAGGCGCGCAGTTGCCCCTGTTTTGAACAGGAAATATGGCCCTCCTTCGCTTAGCTTTCGGGGTTCCTGATCGCAGGTGACAGACAGCGATGAAGAGAAATGAGCCAACGCCGCGCAGGCCGGCCAAATCAATGGGGAGAAAGATTCTTCTTCTCTGCCTGGCGCTTATTTTTCTTGCTGCTGCGGCGATCATTCTTTTCCGCAAGCCGGCTCACGTCAAGGTGAGTGACAACAGACATGTTGTGTCTGCCTCACCCGCGACGTCCCACACCACTGCTCCAGGAGCCCCGCAAAACGCGGGATGACGACCCCCAAGCAGGATTGGCAACTCCGCCCCTCTTCCCAACCGCGCAAGGGCGGAGTGCTAATCTGCCTTGTTTCGCGCCCGGGACGCAACCCGGAAGAACCGCGAGGCATCTTCACGCAACAAGAGGTTATATGAGTTTCCCAGCTCGCGTGCCGCCGGTTCATCATCCTGAACGCTCACGGGCCATATAAAGTTTTCGGCGCTCCTTCTGCCGCAAAGTAATTGCAAGAGACTCTGCGGTTTACTAAAGCGGTCCCGTTGCTGGCGTCAGTGTCTGATCGCAATCTCTTTGTGACCACTGGCGCAACGTACGTCGGTTCCCCCACTTATCCGGAGTCACATCCTGTAGGCCACGTGCCTGCACAACACCGCGACAAGGAGACCGGAAATGGCGATAAACCTTTTGGACTCTGCAAAGAGTCTCTTGACCCCTGACGTTGTTACCAAGATTTCTTCCCTCATCGGAGAAACCCCGGGCAAAACCCAGCAGGCGCTTGGTGTGGCCATCCCCAGCGTCGCCGGATCATTGTGCAATGTGGCCTCCACTCCCGCCGGAGCCGGCAAGGTTCATGACCTCATTTCAAACACGCCGCTGCCCGCTGACCTGCTTACCAATGCCGGCGGCTTGCTCGCCGGCGGCACAGCTACGCAGAGCCTGATGCAGACGGGGTCGCGCCTTATCTCCAGTTTGCTGGGTGATCGCGCCGGGGCGGTGGCCAACGTCATCGGCAACGCCGCAGGCATCCAGTTCTCGTCGGCATCTTCGTTGCTCAACATCGTCGGGCCTCTCCTTTTTGGATTGATAGGCAAGCACCTGACCACCGCCGGCGTTGGAGCCTCAGGCATTACCTCGCTCCTCTCCGGCCACAGAGACAGCATCCTGGCTGCAATTCCCAGCGGGCTTGGCGGCGCGCTCGGTCTTGGCAGCAACAGCAGCATATGCGGCGCCGCGCCGGCGCCCACCATCCGCCCGACCGCGATTCCTGAGCCTGAGAAGAAGGGGTTTCCCATCTGGGGCTGGCTCCTGCCGCTGCTCGTGCTGGCCGCCGCTCTCTTTGCATGGCGTTCCTGCAGCCGCCCCCACGAAGGCATGAAGATGACCAGCCTTGCGCTGCCCTGCGGCACCGTCCTCTCCGTACAGGAAGGAATGTTCAGCTACAACGTTGCCAACTTCATGATGAAGGGGTCCGATGCGGAGCTGCCTAAGCGGTTTGTTTTCGACCATCTCAACTTCGACTCCGCAACCACGACGCTCACTCCCGATTCAAACCAGACGGTCAACGATCTGATCGCGATCATGAAATGCTTCCCCAACATGACTGTGCAGCTTGAGGGGCACACTGACAACACAGGTGATCCCGACGCCAACCGGAAACTCTCGGTCGATCGAGCCGAGGCTGTAAAGGCGCTGCTTGTCGCGGGTGGAATTGACGGCAACCGCATTTCGACCGCTGGCTGGGGGCAGGATCATCCTATCGCCTCGAACGATACCGAAGAGGGCAAGGCAAGGAACCGCAGAACCGAGCTCGTCGTCACCAGGAAATAAACACCCAGGGCGTATCGACGAGGCCGCTGTGGGTTCAGCGCACGAGGGTCCATTCCAGCAGGGAACGAAAACCAGGATATGTCTGCGTGCCCGTTCGGAGACAGAGACGGAGATGACTCATGCCCATGGCGCCCAACGACAAGAATGAAGACAACTCCGTCGATCAGATCATTATCCCGCTGCATGCCGAAGAGGTTTCAATCGGAAAGGAGCACATTGCCACGGGATGCGTGAAAGTATCGACGGTTACGCATTCGCGGCAGCAGATCATTGAGCAGTTGTTGCAAAGTGAGCGAGTCGTGGTCGAGCGCGTGCCGGTGGGCAAGGTCGTTGCCCGGGCCCCCGACGTCAGAACCGAAGGAGACGTCACCATCATCCCCGTGGTGGAAGAGGCCATCGTCGTGCAACGTCAGCTCGTGCTGAAAGAAGAGTTCAGAATTCGAAAGATACGCCAAACCCACAACTACCAGGTGGGCGTGGTTCTGCGGCAGCAGCACGCCGTAATTACGCGCGCGCCTGAAGACACCAACCGGGCCGTCGCAGCCGCGACGCCAGCAGCAGGGAAGTAGAACCGAAGGAGTAGTAGACCATGGCTTGGGAAAAAGTAGTTACCGCTTACGACAGCGCAGACAAGGCGAAAAACGCAGTCAGGGTGCTTCAGGATGCAGGCTACAATGCCTCCGATTTGAGCATCATCGATCGGACCGCCCTGCAGGGCAACGAGAGTGACCGCGTAGGATTGTGGCGCCGCCTCTTTGGTGAGAATGTATGGGATCACGAAGCTGCGGTTTATGGCGACACTATCGAGAAGGGTGGCGCCCTGCTGGTTGCGCGCGTTCCCGATGATCAGGTTGCGCGCACCATGGTGCTCCTCGACGTCCACAAGCCGATTGATATTCATGACGCTGCGGCAAGAATGGGCGAGCAGGTTCCCGCACAGGCGAGAGCCCAGGTGGCGGCAACGCCTCCGCCTGCCGCGAAGGTCGAAGCAAAGGATTCGGAAACTCTGCGGCTTGCCGAAGAGCAGCTCAATATCGACAAGCGGCTTCTGCAGACGGGAACAACGCGGATTCGGCGCTTTGTGACCGAGCGCCCCATCGAGCAAAAAGTGACCCTGCATGAAGAGCATGCCGAGGTGGTTCGCAAGGCGATCACCAACCCCTCCTCGATCGCCGACGTCGACTGGTCTGACAAATCTTATGAGATAACCGAGACCGCCGAGCAGGCCGTAGTCAACAAGACTGCGCGCGTTGTCGAAGAAGTCATCTTGCGCAAGACGGGATCTGACCGGGTCGAAACTGTGAAGGACACGGTCCGGCGCCAACAGATCGAAGTAGAGAAAGCTCCAGCGAGACCGATGCCTCGTCCGTAGAAACAGGAAGGCGCCGGAGCTCTCCGGCGCCTTCGCATTGCTGTCGTCTGTTCCCGCCTTGCAACACGGGCATCGCAGATTGCGTGCATCAGACTCCCATCCGCGGTTTGTTCCTGCGCACAAAATCCGTGTCCTGCCGCGGTTCTGACTCGCACTCAATCTCGATTGTCGTCACCGGGTAGTCCGGCGCGTCTTTGGGCAGATCGGTTAATCGCACCCGAAACTCATCCTGTTTGAAGGGTACGGCGTTGCCCGTCTTCACCAGCTTCGCCGATTTCACCTTCGTCATCAGGCCTGAAATCGCTACATACTCGCCCGGCCAGAAATGCACGTGCATGTAAAGTGTGTTGCCAATCCGCGTAAAGCTTGCATAGGTCGAATTGCGCACCTGGCACGGATCGGATTCGTAGATGCTGCGCCCATTCACCGCCATCCACGCGCCCACCTCGCTTAGCACCTTCACAGAAGGTTCCGGAATCGAGCCATCGCTTCTGGGGCCGATGTTTAGCAGGTAATTGCCGCCATCGCGCACGCACTCAATTAAATTCCGGATCACCGTCTTCGACGATTTCCAGTTATCGTCGGCAGCCTGGTATCCCCAGCTGTCATTCAGAGTCATGCACGTTTCCCACGCGCGATTGCCGGACTCGGCGACGATGTGCTGTTCCGGAGTGGAAAAATCGCCGGGCAGCTCGTTCCGGTTGTTCACAATAATCTCCGGCTGCAGCTTGAAAACCATTTCGTTCATCCGTACAGACTCCCAGCCCTTCGCATCCAGCGGCCACGCCACGTCATACCACAACACATCGATCTTGCCGTAGTTCGTCAGCACTTCGCCGATAAGACCGTGCGTGTACTCGACAAAGCGTTTCCGCGCCTCCTCATTGGTGGCGCAAAGGGCGCCATCCGGGTGGTGCCAGTCCATCAGCGAGTAATAAAAGCCCACGCGCAGTCCCTCCGCACGCGCCGCCTCCACATATTCGCGAGCAAGGTCGCGTCCGGGTCCCTGCTTCGGCGCGCAGTAGCTCGTCAGCTGCGTGTCAAAGTTGCAAAATCCCTCGTGATGCTTGCTCGTCATCACCATGTACTTCATCCCCGCCTCGCGGGCCAGGCGAGCCCACGCGCGCGGCGATCCGACCGCAGGATGAAACGACGCTGCGTGCGGCGCATATTCCGACACCGGGATAGCCTCATCCTCCATCACCCACTCGTGCCGGCCGATCGTCGAATACACGCCAAAGTGGATGAACATGCCGAATCGCGCTGCCTTCCACCACGCCATGCGCTCTGCACGCGTCGCGTCGCCCGGCAGCGGCCCTGCAGGCTGCGAAGCTGCCTGGGGCGCACCCAAAGCCGCTGCATCTCTCCCGCCTGCCGCTAACGCCAGTAATGAAGCTCCGGTTCCCTTTAATAAGCCGCGCCGCGTGAATGTTGGTCTCGCCATTTTCTCTCCCCAGGGCGTCGATCTATTTCGGCATCATCATGATCCTGAAAAGCAGCCGACAAGAACGCCCCGTCCACTTTGCACCGTCAGGCCGCATTTCGTCCAATGAGCGGCAGGTGGCATCATGGAAGCTGCACGTCGTTTCACTGGCGAGATAGGCAGGAACCGGAACGTTGAGTTTGTTCGATCTGCAGGGAAAGACCGCGCTCGTAACCGGCTCTTCACGGGGACTGGGCCTCGGCATCGCATCGGCAATGGCCGAAGCAGGCGCCCGCATTGCGCTTCACGGATCAACTGTCGTGCCGCCGGCCGCCATCGAGCAGGTCTCCGCAAAATCTGAGGGAGCCATCACCGTCACCGGCGACGTCAGCGATCCCGGCGCATGCAACGGAATCATCGAGCAGGTGATTGCGCAATTCGGTCGCATCGACATCTTGGTCAACAACGCCGGAACCATTCGCCGTGCGCCAGCTGCCGACTATTCGTGGGAAGACTGGAACGCCGTCCTCGAGACCAATCTCTCCAGCGTCTTCCGCCTTAGCCAGCTCGCGGGCCGTCACATGCTCGCTCAGGGCTCAGGCAAGATCATCAACATCGCATCGCTTCTTACCTTTGAGGGCGGTATCCTTGTTCCTTCCTACGCTGCCGCCAAAGGTGGCGTGGGGCAGTTGACCAAGGCACTGGCGAACGAGTGGGCGGCCAAAGGCATCAACGTCAATGCGATCGCCCCCGGTTACATGGAGACCGATAACACTGCGGCATTACGCGCCGATCCTGTTCGCTCGCGCCAGATACTTGAGCGCATTCCCGCCGGGCGCTGGGGCACGCCGGTTGATATCGGAGGCGCTGCCGTCTTCCTCGCCTCCCGCGCAAGTGATTACATGCACGGCCACGTCCTCGTTGTGGATGGTGGCTGGCTAAGCCGGTAGGGAACTGACACAGAGTTGCAACACCAGGTGGATAGAGACGAATGATGAGAAAGTGGACCGCGGTTCTTGTTCTTCTTGCCCTTGCTCTTTCGACGGATCATGCACTTCTTGCGCAGGCCGAGCCAGCCGCCCAGAACGCCGCTGCTGCCGAGCGCGATGCCGCCGGCGATCAGCCCAATGATTCAGGCCCGCTCGCAAAGGGGCTCTCTCCTGCGCTCAAGCGCTCCGCCATTCGCAAGGCGATGAAGAAAGTCGCTGACTGGCAGTTGACGTATGCCGAGTCGCATTACAACATCCAGTGGACCTACGCAGCTCTCTATGACGGGCTGCTCGCTGCTTCGAAAACGTTGCAGGACAGCCGCTATCACGACCGCGTTCTCAAGGTCGCCGAGGACAACCATTGGGAACTCGGCCCGCGCTTCGAACATGCCGACGATCAGGCAATCGGCCTCACCTATCTCGCGCTCTACGCCGAAGATTCAAAGCCCGCGCGCATCGATCCCACCCGCGAGCGCATGGACAAGCTGATTCTTCGTCCCGACGACCCGAAAAAGAATCTCTGGTGGTGGTGCGACGCCTTGTATATGGCTCCTCCTGTCTTGGCGCAGTTATCCGTCGCCACCAAAGACCCGAGATACCTCGACTTCATGGATCATCAGTGGTGGCTTACCTCGGGCGACCTGTACGACACCACTGAACATCTCTACTATCGTGACGATCGTTTCCTCACCATGCGTGAAGCCAACGGTCAGAAGGTCTTCTGGTCCCGCGGCAACGGATGGGTGCTCGCCGGCCTCGCCTCTGTCCTCGATCGCATGCCGCAGAACTATCCGAGCCGCGCGAAATACTTAGAGCAGTATCGTCAGATGGCGGAGCGCATTGCCGGCCTTCAGCAGGCCGATGGCCTGTGGCGCGCGAGCCTGCTCGATCCGGCTTCCTATCCCAGTCCTGAGATCTCCGGCTCGGCCTTCTTCACTTACGCAATCACGTGGGGAATCAACCAGGGCATTCTCGATCGCGCAAAATATCAGCCAGTTGTCGAAAAGGCCTGGCGCGCAATGCTCACACACATCTACGCCGATGGCCGGCTCGGCGCAATCCAGCCAATCGGCGGCGAGCCCGGTAAATTCAAGCCGTCGTCAAGTTTTGTTTACGGCGTAGGTGCTTTTCTGCTCGCCGGCTCCGAGCTCGAAAAGCTTTCAGAAAAGCGATAAGCGGTGCGGTGGCCCGTCAGCATTGTTACAGCAGCTTTTCAATCGGCGCCGGATCCATGTCGGCGTAATCCTGATTCTCGCCGCCCATTCCCCAGCAGAACTTGTAGGCCTGCGTGCCCGCGCCCGCGTGAATTGACCACCCCGGCGAAACCACGGCGTCCCGGTTTGCCATGATCAGGTGCCGCGTCTCCTGCGGAGGCCCCATCAGGTGCAGCACACGCGCGGACTCCGGGACATCAAAGTAGAGATAGATCTCTGACCGGCGCATATGCGTGTGCGGGGGCATCGTGTTCCACGCGCTGCCCGCACGCAGATGCGTGACGCCCATGACAAGCTGGCAGCTCTGTGCGCCGCCCGCGTGGATGTACTTGTAGATCGTTCGCTGATTGCAGCTCTCGGATTGGCCCGCATCCATCGGCTGTGTTTCGTCTTTCCTCACCAGCGTTACGGGATAGCTTCTGTGCGCCGGATAGCTGAGAAGATAAAAAACTGCCGGCGCCTCTTTCGATGCCGACTTAAACTCCACATCGGCATTGCCGCGTCCGATGTAAAGCAGGTCGAGATTGCCAAGCGGATAGGCCGACCCTCCCACGCGCACAACGCCCGCTCCACCGATATTGAGCACCCCCAGCTCGCGGCGCTCGGTAAAGTAATCTGCGCGCAACTCTGCGGGATTCGGCAGGGCCAGCGGCCTCTCAACCGGCGCGGCCATCCCCACAACCGCGCGATCAAGATCCAAATAGTTCAGGTGGAGCGACCCCGCCTGATAAAGGTCGCCGAGCAGGAACGACTCGCGTAGCTCCTCGGTCGTCATACGTTGGTAGCGCACCGGGTCAGCCAGCAGGAATGTCTTCACAACCGCACCTCTCTCCTTCGCCGCCGGGCAGGCCACAGCATCGCGGCGCTAGTGCGGCCGCCCTGGCAGCACGAAATGGTCGGCGCACCGCGGTTCATAAAAGTCCCCCGCCATAATGATTGGACTGTCATACGCAGCCGGCTTTCCATCGATCAGGCGCTGCGGGTAGAGCGCCTTCGCTCCACAACTGCAATAGGCCACCAGCTCAGTGATATTGCCTGCGTAGGTGCGCACCAGCCATGAGAGGTCCAGCATCTCGCCGAAGGGCAAACCGCGAAAATCGAGTTCCAGCCCCGAAACCATCACGTCGTGCCCCGACTCGAGCAGCCGCTTGGTGAAGAGAAACAGATCCTGCACAAACTGGCCTTCGTCAATTGCGAGGCATTCTACGCGCTTGCCGATCTGCTCTTCCTGCGCCGTCAGAATAGGCAGCACCGCCCAAGGATCCGGCGACGGAAACTCGATCGCTTCCATCCTTCCGCAGCCATTCGGATTTCTGCTCTCAACCAGCCCCGCCGCCGCCTTGGTGTCAGCGCTCGGCTTCAGCAGCAGAACATCCTGCTTAGCATATTGCCGCCGTATTTCAATTCTGCGCAGCAGCTCGGCCGTCTTGTTGCTCCGCATCGGCCCCACGATCAATTCCAGTTTGCCCAGCACGATTCCCCGGTTCTCCCCGTTTCCATTGTTGCATCGCGAATCGCGCTCGTGCCCGCCGTCCACGCGGTGGAAAAGCGGGTTCTTATCTCACTCGAGTCCAGTCCAGCACAACCTTGCCGGTCTGGCCCGACATCATCGCGGCAAATCCCTTTTCAAACTCGTCGTAGGGGAAGCGGTGCGTGATCACAGGCGAAATATCGAGCCCCGACTCCAGCAGGACTGACATCTTGTACCAGGTTTCGTACATCTCGCGGCCATAGATGCCCTTGATCGTCAGCATGTTGAAGATCACCGGCCGCCAGTCCATCTCAGTCGTTTTCGCCGGTATCCCCAGCAACGCAATCTTCGCGCCGTGGCTCATATTTGCGATCATCGTGCCCAGCGCTTGCGGACTGCCCGACATCTCCAGCCCAACATCGAAGCCTTCTGTCATATTGAGCTGCTTCTGCACCTCTGCCAGCGCCGTCTCATTAGGGTTCACGGCCATCGTTGCGCCCATCTTCCGCGCCAGCTTAAGCCGAAACGGATTCAGATCGGTGATCACCACGTGGCGGGCGCCGGCATGCTGCACCACGGGAATCGCCATGATGCCAATTGGCCCGGCGCCGGTAATCAGCACGTCTTCACCCAGCACCGGGAAGGAGAGCGCCGTATGCACAGCGTTGCCGAAGGGAT
>JBATYG010000433.1:0-1878 GCA_049673945.1 Occallatibacter sp. | reverse complement strand
CGGCATTGGGGCGGCCTGCACAACCTCAAATCGGGGATCGATCTGGACCACATTGGCTTTGACGAAGCCGTGAGCCGCGCGCCGGTGAACTATCTGCGTGAAGATGGCACCCTGCTGCGCCAGAGCGTTTTTCCGGAGACGGAGCCCTTCACGCGTCACAACGTCGAAGTTGGCGCCTATCTGCAGGATCGCTGGTCGGCGATTCCGGGACTGGTGCCGGGGCTGCTGTTGGAACCGGGTCTGCGCTTCGACTGGGACGAAATCATCCGGCGGCCCCTCTTTTCGCCGCGGCTTGCCGCTGTGTATGCGCCGCCCGCGGCAGGCGGCGATACGAAGATCTCCGCCGGCGTGGGGCTTTACTACGAACACACGCAGCTTGAGTACCTGACGCGCGCCTTAGCGGGCCTGCGCAACGACACATACTTTGCCGCGAACGGAACAACGCCCATTGGACCGCCGCTGGCCACGCAATTCATCGCCAACTACGGCACGCTGCGCGAGGCGTACGCGCTGAACTGGAGCATCGGGATCGAGCAGAAGATCCCCGGAGAAATTTTTCTCGGCGCAAACCTGATCCGCAAGCGTGTCTCGAATGCCTTCACGTATGTGGATCAGAGCAACCCCAACGGACTCTTTGGCGACTTTGCTCTCACGAATGCGCGGCGCGACGAGGACGACCTCGTCGAGGTGGATGCCCGGCGCTCGTTCGCAGGCGGCTACACGCTGTTTGCCGCATATACGCACTCCTCGGCACACACCAACGCGGCAATTGACTATATGCCGGCGCTGTCGATGCTTGGTCCGCAACAGAGTGGCCCTCTTGCCTGGGATGTGCCGAACCGCGTGCTGTCGTGGGGGTGGACGCCTTTCGCGGTCCCGTGGTTTCGAAAAAACTGGGACTTCGTCTACACGCTGGACTGGCGGACAGGCTTCCCGTTCACTGCTGTGAACGCGAACCAGGTGGTGGTGGGCGCGGCAGGTGGACAACGTTTTCCGAATTATCTGTCGTTCAGCCCAGGGCTGGAGTGGCGCTTTCACCTGCGCGGCTCCTACTTCGGCCTGCGCGGCGTGATTGAGAACATCAGCGACAGCGGGAATCCCGCGGTAGTCAATAATGTGATCGATTCGCCGCAGTTTGGCACCTTCAGCGAGTTCCAGGGACGGGCGTTTACGGCGCGCATCCGGCTGATCGGGGCAAAGAAATAAGCAGATGGGGAAACGACCTGCCGGATTTGCAGAAATCCCCGCAAGGTTTGTGGCCGCCCGTGCACAACCTGTGATATAAGCCAGAGGAATCCTTGGTCCTGCGATCGCGCAGGTGTATCTCAAACCGAGAGGACGCTACAAATGAAAACAAGTTTTATGAAGCTCGCTGCAATTCCGTTTGCACTCTTTAGTCTTGCCGCGATTCACACTGCGTGTGCTCAGTCTAACCAGCCGCCGCCGGTCAAGATGGGGTTGTGGCAGACCGAGTCACACACAACCATGAGTGGAATGGCGAATACTCCCATGGCAGGCGCAGCAGGTCAGCATTCTTCTGTAGTGCAGGGCTGCATGACGCCCGAAACGTGGAAGGACGACCTGGAGAAGATGAGCAATCCTAACTCGGATTGCCAGATGACGAGCCTGCACCAGGACGCGACTTCAATCACCGCCGACATGAAATGCACCTCGCAGCGCTATACGTCCACTGTGCACTTCCAGGGGGTCATTGAAGACGAGGAGCACATGCACGGCAGCGCTAATATGCAGATGAGTGTCCCTGGCATGGCGCAGACAATGTCGATGCAGACGACATTTATCTCGAAGCATCTCAGTTCCGACTGCGGAGATGTGAAGCCGGGCCACGGCAAAGTTATTAGTCATCAGTAAACGCCG
>JBATYG010000432.1:0-5774 GCA_049673945.1 Occallatibacter sp. | reverse complement strand
CCCGGAACAGAAAAAAGCCGCGCAACGAGGTTACATCTCGCACGCTAATTGCATCCCACCAAATATCAGCAGCACACAGTCGGTGGTTCGATTTTGCGAACGATGGCTGTTCTGTGCTGCAACCTATACTAACGAGGAAAGAACGCTGGCGCAGCAAGACCGGCTTGCGATTGCAAGCACTCCCCCCCTGAAAGGTTAAGCATGCCCCGATCGACGACCGCGAAAAATGTGTCCCTGGCCCCGGCTTCTCCGCCTCCCGTGCAACGAGCGGGGAATGCCACACCCGCGCATGCCGCCCCCTCATCCGCTTCAGTAGACGCAGAGGCGCTGGCCCGGGCGCAGGCAGGTGACCATGCAGCCTTCGCCCACTTGTATTCCCTGCACAAGAGGAGGATTTATTCTCTGTGCCTGCGCATGGTCGGCAACGCCGCCGAGGCGGAAGATCTCACCCAGGAAGCTTTCCTGCAACTGCACCGGAAAATCGCCACGTTTCGCGGCGATTCAGCCTTCTCAACCTGGCTTCACCGGCTTGCGATCAATGTGGTGCTGATGCATCTGCGCAAGAAAGGCTTGCCCTTCCTGATGTCGCTCGATGAAGCGATGGAACCGCAGCACGACGACGGGCCGGGCCGCAGCTTCGGCGCCCCCGACCTGTCGCTTTCCGGGTCGATTGACCGGCTGGCGCTCGAACGGGCCGTAGGTGACCTGCCCGCCGGTTACCGCTTAATATTTGTGCTTCATGACGTCGAGGGCTACGAGCACAACGAAATCGCTGCAATGCTCGACTGCTCGATCGGCAACAGCAAATCCCAGTTACACAAAGCAAGGCTGAAGTTGCGCGATGCGTTGCGCACCTCAATGCAGAAGGGGGACCCGCGATGACCGGCGATCCGAATGAGATGAGCTGCCAGCAGTTCCAGGCGCAATTGGCAGATCTGATTGGCTCAGGAGAGGACGCCGCCAGCCATCCCCACCTGATGACCTGCGACAACTGCCGCGCGCTTCTTGCCGACCTTCAAACCATCGCGGATGCGGCCCGCGAACTGCTTCCCGTTCAACAGCCCCAGGAAGACCTGTGGGACCGGATCGAGATGGCCATCAAGAAGGAAGAGGGCTCGGCCCGAGTGGATTAGGCTCCCCTCGGGCGGCCCCCTCTCCGCCGCGCTGCGTCGATCAGGTTCTCTGCCGAAAAGGCCCCTCATTTTCTTGCTGGAGGAGTCGATAAAGCATCCTAGAGACGAACGGCTCGATCCGCGCGTAGCCATGCAGTGCCGGTTTTCTGCTCAAAATGAGCGTAAATGCCTCATTTCGGGAGCTTTCCTTAATCTGGGTGGAAGGGTTCCCGGGAGGGAGCGCAAAGACAATGCGCGCGGGCCGCATTCTGAAACTTTTCGACTCCTGCATTGTCTAATGTAGAAAAGTTGATAAGAGGACACTCAATGTCAAGCCAGCCAATTCCTTTACCCCCGTCGAATCCTCCTGGAAGCAGCCTTCGCCGCCTGCCGGTTCTGCCGGTCCGCGATACGGTGTTGTTTCCTCATGCCGTTCTGCCGTTGACGGTTGGCCGTGAAAGCTCGATCCAACTGATCGAGTCTCTCGGAGAGGAACGCTCCATAGTTGTCGCGGCCCAGCTCGATCCGAGACTTGACACGCCTAAGGAAGCGGATATGCACGGAATCGGCACGCTGGCGACGGTGCATAAGGTCGTCCGCATGCCAAACCAGAGCCGGTTTGTTTTCACCGAAGGCGTCGCCCGGGTGAAGGTCCTGCGCTACGTGCAGACCGAGCCCTACATGCTGGCGGAGGTCGAGGAACTCGCGGACGCGGAGCCCGAATCCACTTCAAATATCGAAGCTCTGACGCGGAACGTGATTGCACAATTTCAGCAGATTGTTACGGATTCGCCCACGTTGTCCGATGAGCTGCGGTCAATCGCCGCCAATATCGACGACCCCAGCCGCCTGGTGGACTTCGTGGCCTCGTCGCTGCCGTTCCTGACCACGGATGAAAAGCAGAAACTGCTTGAAACAGCGGCCGTGCAGGTGCGGCTCGAACAGCTTAACCGGCTGCTGGCGAAGGAAATCGAAGTTCAGCAGCTGCGCTCGAAGATTCAGAGCGAAGTGCAGGACCAGGTGCAGCAGTCGCAGCGCGACTACTATCTGCGTGAGCAGATGAAGGCGATCCAGAAGGAACTGGGCGAGCAGGACGAGGGCCAGCGTGAAGTGGAGGAGTTGCGCGCGAAGATCGAAGCGGCGGGGATGCCGGAAGACGTGAAGAAAGAGGCGATGAAGGAGCTGAACCGCCTCGGCCGCATGTCGCCGATGGCCGCCGACTATTCGCTGACGCGGAACTATATCGAATGGCTCGCGGTGTTGCCGTGGTCGAAGAGCTCGGGATCGAAGATCGATATAGCCAGGGCCCGCGAGATCCTCGATGAGGATCACTATGAGCTCAAGAAGGTGAAAGACCGCATTCTCGATTACCTGAGCGTGCTCGAGCTCAAGCCCGACATGAAGGGGCCGATTCTGTGCTTTGTTGGCCCTCCGGGAGTGGGCAAGACGAGCCTGGGCCGGTCGATTGCCCGCGCCTTGGGACGCAAGTTCCAGCGAGTTTCACTGGGCGGCATGCACGACGAAGCCGAGATTCGCGGCCATCGGCGCACCTATATCGGCGCACTGCCGGGCCAGATCATCCAGAGCATTCGCCGTGCCGAGACCAACGACCCGGTGATCATGCTGGATGAGGTAGACAAGCTGGGTCGGGATTTCCGCGGCGATCCGGCGTCTGCACTGCTTGAGACACTCGACCCGGAGCAGAACAGCACGTTCCGGGACAATTATCTCGACGTGCCATTCGATCTGTCGAAGGTGCTGTTTATCTGCACCGCCAACATGCTCGACACGGTTCCGGCGCCGTTGCAGGACCGCATGGAGATTATTCCGCTGCAGGGCTACAGCGAGGAGGAGAAGGTGCACATTGCCTTCCGCTATCTCATTCCCCGGCAGATCAAGGCGAATGGCATCACGGAGGATCAGATCGAGTTTCCCGAGGAAGCGGTGCGCCAGATCGTGCGCCACTACACTCGCGAGGCAGGAGTGCGCAAGCTTGAGCAGGTGATCGGAACTGTCTGCCGCAAGCAGGCGCGGCGCGTGGTCGAGGGCAAAACAGAGAAGCTCGTGGTTACGCGCGATGTGCTGAAGGAGTTTCTGGGCGGAATCCAGGTCAGGGTGGAAACCGAGGTGGCCGAGCGGGTCAAGCGCCCCGGTGTTGCGGTCGGGCTGGCATGGACGCCGGCCGGAGGCGACATCCTCTTCATCGAGGCCAACAAGATGAAGGGCAGGGGAAGCTTCACCATGACCGGCCAGATCGGCGAGGTGATGCAGGAATCGATGCAGGCCGCGCTGACCTGGGTTCGTTCGAACTCAGCAAAGCTGGGGCTGGCCGAGGATTTCAACAAGGACCTCGACCTGCACATCCATGTTCCAGCGGGAGCCATCCCGAAAGATGGCCCCTCGGCGGGCGTGACGATGGCGGCCGTGCTTGTCTCGCTGCTAACCGACACGCCGGTTAAGCCGCTTACCGCGATGACCGGCGAGATTACGCTGAGCGGCAATGTGCTGCCGGTGGGCGGGATCAAGGAGAAGTTCCTGGCGGCGCGCCGGGCAGGAGTGAAAACCATCATCCTGCCTGCGGAGAACCGTCAGAACGTCGAAGAGGATCTTACGCTGGACATGATTGAAGGCGTCGATGTGCATTATGCAGACCACATCGAGGATGTGCTCGCGGTGGCCCTGCCACCACTCAAGGTGCGCCTCGAAATGGTGACGGCGGAGCCGGAACACGGAACGAGCGTAGCTGCATAAACCACTGATTGCTCCCCAGAGGCCGGCCACGCGCCGGCCTTTATTTTGCCGCACCGTCGTAACGGGTTCGGCCTGCCGACTGATTGCCCGGCGTCGCGTCTAATTCTGTGCGGGTCCTATGCGGGCGATATGCTTTCTCTTATGAACCAGGTACGTGTGCAATCTTTCGGCGTCCTGAAAGACCTTCTTGATCAGGATGCGGCTGTGATTGCTTTGCCCAATGGAGCCACGGTTGGCGATCTGCTGGCGAGGATCGCTGCCGATCACCCGGCGGTCCCTCTGCGCGGGATCGCGGTAAGCGTGAATGCCGAATATGCCGACAGGGCGCGTCTTCTTGAGGATGGCGACGAGGTCGGCCTTCTGCCGCCGGTTTCAGGGGGCGCGGGCGCGCAAGCCGGAGTTCAGGGCGACTTCACGGCTGCAGCGGCTCTAACGCGCGCAGCGATCGAGGCCGAGGAATGGATCGAGGCCGCAAAAGCGGATGAAGACGGCGCGGTCGTTGTCTTCGACGGCATTGTGCGCAACAACTCCCGCGGGCGCCGCACGCTGCATCTGGACTACGAGGCCTATGAGGAGATGGCGCTAAAGCAGATGACGGCGCTGACCGGTGAGGCCCGCACTCAATTCGGCGTGAGGCAGGTGACGATTGTCCACCGGCTGGGGCGGCTCGAGGTGGGTGACAGGAGTGTACTGATCGTTGTGGCTTCGGCTCACCGCGCGCAGGCCTTCGACGCCTGCCGCTGGGTGATCGACACCCTCAAGAAAACAGTGCCGATCTGGAAGAAGGAGACCTTTGTCGACGGGGCCGTCTGGGCCGATGGCGAGGCTTTTCCTGCCGGGATTGGCATGGAGACCCTGGATGCGCCGTAAGATCAGCCTTGCTGTCGTCCTGGTTCTGCCGATTGCGGCAGCGTTCTTTGCCGCCGCTTCGTTTCCTCAATCGCCTGACGTGACCTTTCGCGTCGACGTAAAGCTGGTAAACGTATTTGTGAATGTCACGGACGCAAACGGGACGCTCGTCGGGGGCCTGACGCGCGATGACTTCGCCCTGTTCGAGGACAATCGCCCGCAGGAGATTGCCGTCTTCGAGCGTCAGTCTGAACTGCCGCTGAACCTCACGCTTGCCGTCGACACCAGCGCGAGCGTTTACAAGGATCGGGTTCTCGAGCGGGACGCAGCCAAGCGCTTTGTTCATGCGCTGCTGCGGCCGCAGGATCAGATGGCGGTCTTCGAGTTTTCGACGGACGTGAGCCAGCTCGCGGGCTTCACCAATAATGAAAGGGAGATCGATCACGGGTTGAATGCCATGCGGGGGGGCGAGGCTACGGCGCTTTACGATGCGATCTATCTCGCGGCGCAACGTCTGGGAACCAAAACGGGGCGAAAAATCCTGGTGCTTGTGTCGGATGGAAGTGACACTGTGAATAACACCACGTACCAGCAAGCGCTTGAGCAGGCGCTGCGCAACGAGGTCATGATCTACAGCATCATCGATGTGCCGATTGCCGCGAGCGCGGGCAGGGATACGGGGGGCGAGCACACCCTGATTGCACTGTCAGAGCAGACGGGCGGCAAGAGCTTTTACGCGTCCGATGGCGGGCTCGACAAGGCCTTTGCGCGCGTGAGCGAAGACCTGCGCACGCAGTACCTGCTGGGCTACTATCCCCGCAACCAGGAGCCGGGCCTGAACTTTCACCGTCTGCGCGTCACCGTGCCGCGCGCGGCCTCGGATGCGTTCAATGTTCGCTACCGTACGGGCTACTTTGCCGACTCGCTCAAAGTCCATTGATTGCGCCCATTGATCCATTGATATTGATTGGGTTGATTGATTGGGTCGGGTAGAATCCCCAAATGCGTACTTCTCCTGAGCGATCGGTCAAAAACTGCATCTAACGGAAATTATGACTCCTT
>JBATYG010000431.1:0-4404 GCA_049673945.1 Occallatibacter sp. | reverse complement strand
GGGTGAGACCCCAGCCCTCACCGTCGTAGTGGAAGGTGCGCAGGAGGCGGAAGGTGGCGCGGTCGTAGACGAAGGCGATGTGCGCCTGCCAGGTGAGCTGGATGAGCGTGCTGCCCCAGTCGGTGAGACCTTCGGCAAAATATTTGTCGGCGACGGGCTGCAACCTGAGGATGCTGCTGGTGGAGACGTCTTCCATGCGCAGCGATGAGTGACCGTTGAGGCCGGTGCTCTCGTAGAGATAGCCATCCACAAAGACCAGGCCCTGCGTGAAGGCTTGCTGGTCGTGCGGATACGTATGGAGGACGCGGTAGGAGTCAGCAGCGTGGGCGGTGGTGGTGAGGAAGAGGAGGAACATGAGGGCGAAGAGGCGGGTGAGGGTATTGCTTTCCCATGTCCGAAGACACGGACATGGGGCACCGATTTCGTGGAGATTCACCCGTTGTCTACGTGATCGAAGCATGCGGAATTGGATCGAGGCCATTAGCTTGCTCCCAGATAGACGAAGCGGACGAGAAAAAGGACGGCGAGGGTGTAGAGCAGCCAGTCGTGCTACGTGTTGGGGCTACGTGTTGGGGTTGGCTGTGGCGGGGGAATGGCGGCGGCGGAGAATCCAGTCCATTGAGCCGCCCTGGAGAACGATGGAGAAGAAGACGACCAAGTAGGTAGCGCCGAGTATCCATGAACGGCCGAGAGCCACGGGCACGGAAAGGGCGAGCGCGATGGAGAGGCCTCCGCGCAGGCCGCCCCAGGTGAGGATCAGGACGGAGCTTTGATGGCGGGGTCGCACCCGCCGCAGGATCCATAAGAGGAGAGCAACGATGGCGAAGCGAACGACGTTGACGGAGAGGATGGCGGCGAGGCCGGATCGCAGAGTGGAAACGTCGATCCGGATGGCCATCGCTTCGAGGCCGAGGAGAACGAAGAGGATGGAATTCTGCACTTCGTCGATGACCTCCCAAAAGCGATCGAGGGACTCGTGCGCGATGGGCTGCCGGTGGGCCCGGCGGTTGAAGTGCCGGAGGGCGATTCCGGCAACGACTGCCTCAAGCGGCGCGGAGACCTTGAGGAGTTCAGCAAGGACATAGCCGCCGAGGGCGAGAGCTACGGTGAAGAGGACATCGACCTGGAAGGCATTGCCCATGCGGATAAGGCGCGCGGCGCACCAGGCGGCAACGATGCCGACGAGGATGCCGCCACCGGCTTCGATGAGGAGCAGTCCGCCGATGTGCCAGGGCGTGAGCGCATGGCCGCGCGCTACCTCGAGCATGGTGATGAAGATGACGGCGCCAAGGCCGTCGTTGAAGAGGGATTCGCCGGCGAGCTGCGCTTGAATGTGGCCGGGGACGCCGGCACGGCGCAGCATCTCGAGAACGGCGATGGGGTCAGTGGGCGCGATGAGCGCGCCGAAGAGGAGGCACTCGATCCATAGAAGTCGGCCTCCGCTGAGGAGTTCCATGAGCAAGGCGACAAGGATGAAGGACAGGCCGGTGCCAAGGATGGAGAGAATGGCGACGGCCAGTTTTTCGCGGGCGAGCTCTTCGATGTCAAGCAGAAATGCTCCGGCGAAGAGCAGGAGCGGGAGCATGCCGTGGAGGATGAGGTTTTCGAAGTCGATCTGCTCAACGAGGTTTGCAGCCCACCGATGAATGCCGGGAGCTGCGTCGGCGCCGAGCATGAGGCCGGTGGAGACAAGGGCGGTGAGCAGCATGGTGCCGATGGTGGCAGGCAGCCGGAGCCAGCGCCGGCTTACGAATCCGAAGACCGCGGCGGTGGCGAAGAGGATGCTGAGGATCTGGAGCGCAGTCATGAAGGCGGTCCAAGCGACGAATCTTCATGGTACTGAAAATTGCGTGATGCAACCGAATGGAATTGTGGTTGCGTCCTCAGGCGAGCAGCTTCGCCGCGTCTTTGGCGAAGTAGGTAACGATGAAGTCGGCGCCGGCGCGGCGAATGCCGATGAGCGATTCGAGGATAGCGCGGTCGCGCTCAAGCCAGCCTTTGTCAAAGGCGGCCTGCAACATGGAGTATTCGCCGGAGACCTGGTAGGCGCCGATGGGAACGTCGAATCGGTCGCGCGCGGCGCGCACTATGTCGAGGTAAGGCATGGCGGGCTTCATGAGGATCATGTCGGCGCCTTCTTCGAGGTCGAGCTCGATTTCGCGCATTGCCTCACGGGCGTTGGCGCCATCCATCTGGTAGCTGCGGCGGTCGCCGAACTGGGGCGCGGAGCCGGCTGCTTCGCGGAAGGGCCCATAGAAGGCGGAGGCGAATTTTGAGGCGTAGCTGAGGATAGGCGTCTGGGCGTGGCCATCGTCATCGAGCGTGCGGCGCATGGCGGCGACGCGGCCGTCCATCATGTCGCTGGGAGCCACAACGTCTGCCCCGGCGCGGGCGAGGCTGGCTGCGGTGCGGGCGAGCAGGTCGAGAGAGGAATCGTTTTCGACTTCGAAGCCGGAGGCGGTTTTGTGGACCACGCCGCAGTGACCGTGACTGGTGTACTCGCAGAGGCAGACGTCGGCGATGAGGACGAGCTTTTGCGCGGCTGTGGATTGCCTGATGGCGCGCAAACCCTGCTGCACGATGCCGTTTTCGTCCCAGGCGCCGGTGGCGTGCTCGTCTTTAGCGTCGGGCAGGCCGAAGAGCAGAAGGCCCGCGATGCCGAGGCGCGCTGCTTCTTCGGCTTCGCGCACGGCTTCATCGACGGAGAGGTTAAAGACGCCAGGCATGGAGGCGATGGCGTTGCGGACGCCCTTGCCGGGACAGATAAAGAGCGGATAGATGAGGTCGCCAGGATCGAGCACGGTTTCACGGACGAGTGCGCGGAGCGGTTCGGTTCGCCGCAGCCGCCGCAGCCGATTTTCGGGAAAACTCATGAGTGGATTGTAGTTCAGGGGCGGATGAGAGGCGACGGAGCGGCCGGTGCTCACCCATATCGTCACAGACGATCAGGTTGACATTCTACCCAAGCGGGGATGATTATTTGGGTAGGATGACGACCCGAGAGAGTAACGACGAGCGTATTGCCCTGTTGCAGGGAACACTGGACCTGCTGATTCTCAAGAGCCTTGTCTTCGGTCCGTGCCATGGGCAGGGGATAGCGCGCGTCATACAGCGGCAATCGGAGGATGTCTTCCTTGTGGAGCATGGTTCGCTGTATGTGGCGCTGCAGCGGCTGGAAGACAGGAACTGGATTCGCGCCCGCTGGGGTGTAAGCGAAAACAACCGCAAAGCGCGCTTCTATTCGCTCACCGAGAAAGGGCGCGCGCAGTTGCTCGAAAAGGAGAGCCAGTGGCGGCGGCTGGCGCGCGCGGTGGGGCTGATTCTGGATGGTAACGACCTGGCGCAATCCGAGGAGGGATGAGCTATGTTCCGGCGCAAGCGCACAGCGGAAGATTTTGCGGAAGAGATCAGAGCTCACGTGGAGCTGGAATCCGAAGAGCTGCGCGGCGAGGGCGTGAGCGAAGAAGAGGCCTACCGTAGAGCGCGCGTGGAGTTTGGCAGCCTGCAGGGCTCGCGCGAGCGGTTTTACCTGCGCAGCCGGTGGTCGTGGCTGGATGCATTGGCGCGCGACTTCAGGCATGGGTTGCGCTCTTTGCTCGAGAGTCCCGGATTTACGGTTACGGCGGTGCTCACGCTTGCGCTGGGTGTGGGAGCGAATACGGCAGTCTTCAGTGTGATGAATGCGCTGCTGCTTCGGTCGCTGCCGGTGGCCAACGCCGATCGCCTGGTTTATCTGCGCACCTCGAATCCACCGCGCGGTACGGGCACGATCGATACCAATGAGACATTTTCCTATCCCGTCTACGACGCGCTGCGCAAGCAGGTTGGCGCGATGACGGCTGTGGCGGCCTATGTTCCGCTCTCGGGGAACAAGGTGGCGATTCGTTATGACGCGGAGCCGGAGGAGGCCGAGGGGGACATGGTGAGTGGAACCTTCTTCTCGGGCCTGGGAGTGAAGCTGCAGCGCGGCCGCGGATTTACCGAAGAGGATGAGAACAATCACGCGCCCGTGGCGGTGATCAGCGATCGCTACTGGGTGTCGCGCTTTGCACGCAACCCTGACGTGCTCGGCGCTACGCTCTATGTGAACGGCGTCGGCTTTACGATCACTGGCATTGCCGCGGCCGGTTTTGAGGGCCTAGAGACGGGGCGATCGACGGACTTCTGGATCCCGCTACAGAATCGGCCGGCGTTGAATGCCTGGGGCAATCCGCTGGAAGACGGCAAGATCTATATGGCAGATCCAACCTGGTGGTGCCTGCGCCTAATCGGGCGCCTGAGCCCGGGAGTGACGAAGGCCCAGGCCGCTGCGCAATTGCAACCGACTTTCCAGCGGGCGGCGTATGTGGGCCTGGGCTCACCGATGGCGGGCGAAGAGAAGCCGACCTTGAGCCTGGTGGATGC
>JBATYG010000430.1:0-2594 GCA_049673945.1 Occallatibacter sp. | reverse complement strand
GACTTCGCTCAGCTCGCGCGCACCTACAGCAAGGGTTCCACCGCGGCTGAAGGCGGCGACCTCGGGCAGTACAAGCGCGGCGCTCTGGGAAAAGTGATTGAAGATCAGGTCTTTCCCCTGAAGGCCGGCGAGTCCACCGCGCCGATTCGCACCAAGCAGGGCTACATCCTTCTCAAGGTCACAGAGCACACGCAGGGCGGCATCCCGCAGTTCAAAGACGTCGAGCAGGATGTCGAACAGAACTACTACATGAGCAGGATGGAGCCGGCGATCCGCGACTATCTCACCAAGATGCGCGAAGACGCCGACATCGAGATCAAGCCGGGCTTTGTCGATACGGGAGCCAGTCCCAGCAAGCAGGTCTTCCCCATCGCTTACTCGGCCTATACGGCCCCCACCTCCAAGAAGAAGAAGAAGGTGGAGCGCACGCGCTTCCGCGAGACTGCCCGTGGCTACCGCCAGACGGCCGCGCCCGTCGCGGCTGCCGCACCCGCGACAACTGCGACAACAACCGCACCTGCGAAAAAAGCAGCCACTACGACCGCAACGCTGAAGCCGGGCAAAAAGGAAAAGATCCGCTACGGCCGGGCTCCGCAGGAGACGCTGCCCGACACGCCGGCTCTGCAGACCGAGGATGCCGGTGCAACGGCAACGCAGCAGACGGCCAGCTCCGTGCCTGAGCCGGCTAATCCGCTTGAGGCTAATGAGGAGGCGACGAAGAAGACCCGCTTCAGCGACCGCGCCCGCGAGCCGAAGCAGCCCAAGGGCAAAGCCAAAAAGGAGCAGAAGGACTCCATGACGCCTTCCGCGCCCGAAGCAGGCGAGGTGGCCGACCGCCAGACGCAATCGGCTTCGCTAGGCCTTGGCGGCGACACGGCTTCAAAGAAGAAAAAGAAGAGCACGACTACGGCAAGTGAAAAGACCCGCATCAGCGACCGCGCCAAGCAGCCTGCCGAGCCGCAGACTGGGCCGCAGGCCGCACCGCAGCCCACACCCATTCCGCCGGTGCAGGGAGCACCTGCGCCAGAACCTGCGCAGCAGCCGCAGCCGTAATTGCAGACCATCACCGGCCGGGCCTGGAAATTTTTCCGGGCTCGGTTTTCGTTTAGGGGCCTGGTGTTTCTTTTTGGGGAATTTCACGGCGATTGCTCCACTGCTGCCCGCGTGCGTTAATCTTTCGATCAGAATGAAGGACATTTTCGTTTCAGATCTCGCCGGCTTTGAAGATGGCCGCGCCTTCGATAGTTTCTTTCTCCTGCTCTCGCGGCAACTGCGCAACACGCGCGCCAACAAGCCCTATCTCAGCTTGATCCTCTGCGACAAGACCGGCCAGCTCGAAGCGCGGGTGTGGGATCCAGCCGACCCGCGCGTCGCCAAAGATATTGAGCGGGGTCACTTCGTCAAGGCCCGCGGCAGCGTTTCGCGCTTTGACGACCGGCTGCAGATGCGGATCGAGCAGTTAAGGCGCGCCCTGCCCGACGAAATCGACAAGGCAGACATGATGCCGGCCACAACGTATGACGTTGACGAGCTGTGGGCCGCCCTCACCAGCTTCATCGAAAGCTTCACTGACTCGCATCTCAAGGCGCTTATCAGTACGCTGCTCGCTGATCCGGCCCTTGCCCAGGCCTACCGCGAAGCGCCTGCCGCGCGCCAGCTTCACCATGCCTGGCTTGGCGGCCTGCTTGAGCATGTGGTGAGCCTGCTGCGCCTCGCCGACCGCGTTGCGCCCAACTACCCCATGCTGCATCGCGACCTGCTGCTCACTGGCGTCATCCTGCACGATATCGGCAAGGTGCGCGAGCTCTCGTGGGATGCCGGCTTCGAGTACACCATCGAGGGCACGCTCCTCGGCCATATCCAGATGGGCGTCGAACTCGTCGAAAAGACCATCGACAGCCTGCCTGATTTTCCGCCGCGGTTGAAGACGCTCGTCGTGCACATGATCCTCTCGCATCATGGCAAGCTCGAGTTCGGCTCACCCAAGCTGCCCATGATTCCCGAGGCGCTGGTGCTCAACTTCGTCGACGATCTCGATGCCAAGATGCAGGCCGTTACCAGTGAATTTGAGCGCTCCGCCCGCGAAGGCAAGGCGCCGGACGAACTGACCGGAAAAGTATGGTCGCTCGATCAGCGGCAGATGCTCAATACGCGCGCTTACCTCGACCTAACGGAGTGAGACCGGCGATGAACTCCCTGGAAGACGCCCGTTGCAAAGCCGAAATACTCGCGCGCATCGGCAGGGTAAGCCCCGCCTCGCCCCGCCTCTGGGGGAAAATGACAGCCCCGCAGATGCTCTGCCACCTCAGCGACAGCTATCTCGCCGTCATGGGCGAGAGATACGTTTCGCCGGCACCGGGGGCTTACCCGCGCATCGTCTTCAAGTGGATGGCTCTTCGCTTACCGGTTCCATGGGCTAAAGGCTTCTCCACGCGGCCCGAGATCGATCAGGCGATTGGCGGCACGCCTCCAGCGGAGTTCGAAGAGGACAGGCGCCTTCTTCTCGCGCTCATTGCCCGCTTCACCGCAACCCCGCGCACCTTCAGCTTTGGCCCGCACCCGTTCTTCGGAGTTATGTCATCGCGCGAGTGGAT
>JBATYG010000429.1:0-1882 GCA_049673945.1 Occallatibacter sp. | reverse complement strand
GTCCAACCTAAAGGAGCAAAGGCATGAGCGTTGCCATGGATGCAGCACAGAGTCTTTACCCATTCGTCTTGTCGGAAGAGCAAGAGCACCTTCGCCGCGAAATTCGCGACTTCGCCACGCGCGAAATCCTGCCTAATGTCGGCGCATGGGATGAAGCCAGCCACTTCCCCGCGGAAACTGTGAAAGAGCTGGGCAAAATGGGCCTGCTCGGCATTCTCGTTCCGCCGGAATATGGCGGCGCGGGCCTCGGCTACCTTGACTACGTTCTCGCCATCGAAGAACTCTCCGCCATCGATGGCTCCATTGGCCTCACAGTCGCCGCGCACAATTCGCTCGGCACCAATCACATCTTCCTCGCCGGCAACGAAGCGCAGAAGCACAAGTACGTCCCGCTGCTTGCCAGCGGCGAACGGCTTGCCGCGTGGGCGCTCACTGAGCCCGGCTCCGGCTCGGACGCCAGCAACGCCCGCACCGTCGCCGTAAAAAAGGGCGATCGCTACATCCTCAACGGCAACAAGACCTTCATCACCAATGGCCATTATGCTGACGTCGCCGTCGTGATCGCCGTCACCGACAGTACGCTGGGCACGCACGGTCTCTCCGCCTTCATCGTCGAAAAAGGCGCCAAAGGCTTCCGCCCCGGCAAAAAGGAAAACAAGCTCGGCCTGCGCGCCAGCGACACCAGCGAGCTGATCTTCGAGGACTGCGAAATCCCTGCGGAAAATCTGCTCGGCAAGGAAGGCGAAGGTTTCGTCGATGCCATGCGCGTACTCGACGGCGGCAGAATCTCGATTGCCGCGCTTTCGCTCGGCATCGGCCGCGGGGCGCTCGATGCTGCCCTCAAATATGTGAAGGAGCGCCGCCAGTTCGGCAAGGCAATCGCCGAATTTCAGGGTATCCAGTGGGCAATCGCGGACATGGCCACCGAACTGGATGCCGCGCGTTTGCTTACGCAGCGTGCCGCGGTGCTCAAGGATGCAGGACGCAAGACGACACGCGAATCCTCGATGGCCAAGCTCTTCGCGAGCGAGGTGGCCGTCCGCATCTGCGATGAGGCTGTTCAGCTCTTCGGAGGTTACGGCTTCATCAAGGACTACCCCGTCGAAAAGTTCTACCGCGACGTCAAGCTCTGCACCATCGGTGAAGGCACCAGCGAGATTCAGCGCATGGTGATTTCGCGGGAAATCCTCAAAGTCCACCCGTCCCGCGGTTGACTGGCCATCACCGGCGGACGCACCTTTGGCGTATGGACGCGCGAAACGCCGAAAACTCGGCTAGGATTGAGAACTGTAAAACTGTGATCTCAGAAGTCAAAATCATCGAGTGCCCCCGCGATGCCTGGCAGGGTCTGCCCGCGCCCATCGCACCAGAAGTGAAAGCAGCCTACCTGCGCAAGCTAATCGACGCGGGCTTCACCCACATCGACGCCGTGAGCTTTGTCTCGCCTGCCGCAGTTCCGCAAATGGCAGACTCAGAACAAGTGCTCGAGCTGCTTGCCCCGCCCGAGCACGTTGACATCATCGGCATCGTCGTTAACGCCAAAGGCGCGGAGCGGGCCATCCGCACCGGTCTCGTCCAGACCCTTGGATTCCCTTACTCCATCTCTCCGGCATTCCTCGAGCGCAATCAGCATCAGACGCTTGGGCAGTCACTCGACGCCTTCGAAGCGATCGTCGCGCTGGCGCAGAACGCGGGCCTCGACGTTGTCGCCTATCTCTCCATGGCGTTCGGCAATCCCTACGGGGAAGCCTGGAGCGTGGAAGAAGTGATCGACGCCTGCGACCTGCTGATTGATTCCGGCGCGAAGCAGATTTCCCTGGCCGACACAGTGGGCCTTGCTACGCCCGAGCGCATCCGTGAAACCGTAGCCGTTGCGCTTGGC
>JBATYG010000428.1:0-3784 GCA_049673945.1 Occallatibacter sp. | reverse complement strand
CCGCCGGTGGGGAAATCGGGGCCCTGCACGTGCTTGAGCACTTCTGCGAGGCCGGCATTCGGATTCTTGACGAGGTCGATGGTCGCGTTGACGACCTCCGTAAGGTTGTGCGGAGGAATATTCGTCGCCATGCCCACGGCGATGCCGTTGGAGCCGTTGACGATCAGATTCGGAATGCGCGTGGGCAGGACGGTGGGTTCCTGCGTGGACTCGTCGTAGTTGGGCACGAAGTCCACGGTTTCCATCTCGATGTCGGCAAGCAGTTCCCCGGCGATACGCGCCATGCGGCACTCGGTGTAACGCATCGCCGCCGGCGGGTCTCCGTCGACCGAGCCGAAATTGCCCTGTCCGTCGATGAGCGGATAGCGCAGCGAGAAGGGCTGCGCCATGCGCACCAGTGTGTCGTAGATGGCCGAGTCGCCGTGGGGATGGTAGACACCCATGGCCTGACCCACGACCTTGGCGCACTTGGTGTACTTCTTGTTGTACTCAAGGCCCATCTCGCTCATGGTGTAGAGCACACGGCGATGGACGGGCTTGAGACCATCACGGGCATCGGGCAGCGCGCGGCCGATGATCACCGACATCGAGTAATCGAGATACGACCGGCGCATCTCATCTTCAATGTTGATGGGCACGTGACTCGGATTGGGCGGTGTTCCGCCGTCGAGGGGAAGCTGGGGGTTCTGATCGTCTGCCATAGAAGTCTTGGTGCCCGCGGTCAGGCGGCGAAAAAGGTCCGGAAAAAGCAGGGCCGGGACAACCGCGGGCTAAGCCTTATTTTACCCCTTCAGAGGGGCCTGGAGCAAGGCGCGCAACATGAAATAAGTCTTTCAATATCTTAAATTTGCTGAGAGTTCATAAAGATACAACTTGAGCGGCCGCGAACCGCCGGGCGAGCACGGTGCGCCATCGGTTCGAGAGCAGCGGGCGAGGGGCGCCGAGTGGGCGCGAAAAGGCAACGACGACCCTTCTATAGAATGCAATGATGTCCAGCACCCCAGACCGCACTCTTGAGCGGCGCATCAACACACCGCGGCAGATTCTGTTTGCGAGCCTGGTAGGAACGGCTGTCGAGTTCTTCGATTTCTACATCTACGCAACCGCGGCTGTACTCGTCTTTCCGAAACTGTTCTTCCCTGCTACGGACCCCGCAACATCGGTGCTCGCATCGCTGGCAACCTTTGGCATCGCGTTTCTGGCCCGGCCAATCGGCTCGGCGCTCTTCGGCCACTTTGGCGACCGCATTGGACGCAAGCAGACGCTGGTGCTGGCGCTCTCGACGATGGGACTGTCAACCTTCCTGATTGGCGTGCTGCCGGGCTATGCGGCCATTGGCCTTGCGGCTCCGGTGCTGCTCGCGCTCTGCCGCTTCGGGCAAGGCATTGGGCTAGGCGGCGAGTGGGGCGGCGCGGTGCTGCTGGCCGTTGAAAATGCTCCGCCGGCCAAGCGCGCTCTCTACGGGATGTTTCCACAACTGGGCGCGCCGGTGGGCTTTCTGCTTTCGGGCGGCGTCTTTCTGCTGCTGTCACGGGGGCTCACGGACGCGCAGTTTTTCGCGTTCGGATGGCGCCTGCCGTTTCTGGCAAGCGCGGCGCTGGTGCTCTTGGGCCTCTACGTCCGGCTCACCATTACCGAGACGCCCGTCTTTCAGGCAGCGCAGCAGCGCAGAGAGCAGGTGACCGTGCCGATGCTCGCCGTGCTGCGCCATCATATGGGCAAGGTGGTCGCCGGCGTGATGGTATGCCTGTCAACCTTTGTGCTGTTTTACCTGATGACCGTCTTTGCGCTTTCGTGGGGAACGACGGCGCTGCACTACGACCGCGCGACCTTCCTGGTGCTGCAGTCTGATCGGCGTGCTCTTCTTCGCGGTCACAATTCCGATCTCCGCGTGGATCGCCGAGCGCGGACGCAGGCCGGTGATGATTGCCGTGACGATCGCAATCGGGATCTTCGGACTGGTGATGGCGCCGCTCTTCGCCGCCGGCGCCACAAGCGCGTTGGCGATGATGTGTGCGGGCCTGGCGCTTATGGGCTTCACCTATGGCCCGCTGGGAACGGTAGTGTCGGAGCTCTTCCCCACGCCTGTGCGCTATACCGGTTGCTCGCTGGCCTTCAGCCTGGCGGGAATTCTGGGCGCGTCGCTGGCGCCATATATCGCGACATGGCTCGCGGAGAGATATGGCCTGCAGTATGTTGGCTACTACCTCAGCGCATCTGCAGTGGTCACGCTGGCGGGGCTCATGATGATTGGCGAGACAAAGGGCGGGGATCTCAACGGCGAGTTGAGCTAGCGCCGGAAGCCGGTTACACGATCAAGCCTGGACAGACTCTACTGCAATCCGGGCAGAGTGAGCAGGCAGACGATGACCTGGAGCGCGACGACGGACGCACCTGCGGCGATAGCAATGCGTCGGCGAGGGCTCTCATAGGCGTCGGCAAAGACGCCTCCGATAAAGGTAAGCAAAAACGGAATGGCCCAGAGCCAGGGCGTTCCGGCAGCACCCGTCATGACGATCCCAAAAAACAAGAGCGCCGAGAGCAGCGGAGCTGTATTGCCAAAATAGCGCGAACGCGGCAGGGCAAGATAGAGCACCACCGCCGCGCAGGCTGCAACACTGATGCCGGCGTTGTCGAAGGTCGAGAAGAAGCGGCGCGCGGGGTCGAGCGAGATCCAGAGAAAGCCGCCGGCAGAGCGGAAGATATAGCTGAAAGCGTCCGGCGAAAAGTCGTAACAGGCGAAGACAAAGAGCAATGCTCCGGCGCAGGCGGCCAGCACCACCGGCAGCACCTGGCTGCGGCGGCCCTCGGCGACCCAGAACATGAAGATCAGCCCCAGAAGCGCGGCGATGGGCAGCGCGGCGATATGCGATGCCGCCGCTATCCCCAGGGCGAGCGTGAGCAGAATAATGCGAGGCCGCCATTTGCGGCGAGGCCCCTGCATGGCGTGAGCCACACCGATGCAGGTGTAGACCGCTCCGTAGACGCCGAGAGCGGCGAGCACATCGGCACTCGGCGTGACGCAGGCTTTGAGAATCGGCGGCGAAAAACAGTAGAGGGCAAGCGCCGTGTAACCGCCGTAGTTGCCAAACAGCCGGCGGGAAACCCACCAGAGGCCGGCCCCGAGAATGCATCCCGCGAGCAGAAACGGCAGCCGCAGCAGAATCAGAATATGCGTGAGTTGGTGACGCAGCTCCCAGGTGCTGAGTTGGCCCGTGGATTGGACCACGCGGTCTTCCGGCTTGCGGAAGTGATCGAGCCCGCGCTCGAGAAGCAGATTGAGCGTGAGCGGAAGGCCGGCCAGCCGATAAGCCAGGATGCCGTCGCGAATGTTGCCGCAGGTGGTGAAGTAGCCGGCAAGAGGCGAAGGCTTCTCCCACGTTTCCCGACCGCATCGCGCGTATTGGTAATCGCGGTCAGACAGTGTCTGGCGGCTGGTAAGCCAGAGTCCCTGGGCGAGAAAGAGCAGCAGAAGCGCTGCAGCAACGCGCTGGGGGAAGTTGAAGCGGAATCGGCGGAAACGAGCGAAAGGGCGGGTCATCACAGACAGAGGAGACTGTTCCAGTTTAAATGGCGAGATTGGGCGGAAGATTCTCGAGGCGTAACAGCACCTGAACAGTTTTACCCGCAGCGCCGCCAGCGGCTACACTTTCGTCATCATGGTCCGCGCTCGAGATGATGCACCGGACCGGCTGGTCAGCGCCTCGCGCGCCGACGAGGAACAGACTTTTGAGCTGAAGCTGCGCCCGCGATGGCTCAAGGAATTCATCGGCCAGACCAAGGC
>JBATYG010000427.1:0-4697 GCA_049673945.1 Occallatibacter sp. | reverse complement strand
GGGGGGTAGTAGCTGATGTATTGCAGCGCCCCGGCAACGCTGGCGATGAAGTCTTCCTGCTTGATGGCGGTCGTCATGGAACCGGCTCCCCGTGAAGCTGTAACCCTCTAGGGTAATGGATGAAGAGGAAGGCTGGCTGGGAGCAGATGGCAGCGACGACTATTTCAGTGCCGAGCGCAGATCGGTCTGGGCGAAGTCTGTGCCCTTGAAAAGAATGGGCTCGCGGGTAGTGCGGGCGAGGGCGTAGCTAAAGCAGTCGCCGAAGTTGAGGTTGGCGGGGTGGCCGCTGCCGCGTCCGTAGTCGCGCCAGGCCTGGCGGGCGATGCGGGCCTGCTCGGCGGTGACTGGCTCGATGGTGATGTTGAGGTCAAGGATCACGTCATCGAGCACGGCGCCCGCGGCGGGATTGTCGCGCCGGTCCAAAACAAGCGCGGCCTCAAGATAGTTTGCTGCGGAGATGCGCAGGCCGCTGGCCGAGGCCATGAGGTTGCCAAGGGCGGCCCCATCGGGTTCATCGGTGATGATGGCAACGAGAGCCGAGGTGTCAATGATCATTTGGGCAGGCCGTTCTCGTCGTAGAGAAAGGAGTCGATTTGCCAGGAATGGACAGGGTTTGCGACGCGGCGCGAATACTCCTTTACGTGGCCCTTCAGCCGTTCATATCGCCTGGCCGCCGACTGGATTCCCTCGCGGTCTTCGGACGCCTTCTCTCTGTTGAGTTCCCGCTGCACGGCCTCGGTGACCGCAGCCGTCATGCTGATGCCCTTCAATCGGGCGAGTTCTCGAATCAGCGCGTGGGTCTGGGAATTCTTGATGTTAAGACTCATGGTTTCTCCAGATTCGGCTTGTCCGTTTCTCGATCGGGTATATTTCTACCTTATGTTTCTACCATTCTACCATCATTGGGGTCTGGATCTCTTCCAAGAAGCAGTGCCTGATGGAAAAAATGCCCTAACCTAAGGGTTATGAGCGATTTTCCGGGAAATGGCATACCGCCTGAGCAGCCACATACGATTCCTGAGGCCGATGGGGCGAGGGAGTGGAATGCGGTCGTTGATCTGCTGGTGATCGGTGCTGGTCCGACGGGGCTGGCGTGCGCGATTGAGGCCAAGAAGGCGGGTTTCAAGGCGGCGCTGGTGGACAAGGGGTGCGTGTGCAACTCGCTCTACCACTATCCCGCGAACATGACGTTTTTTACGACGTCGGAGCTGCTGGAGATCGGTGACATTCCCTTTCCCAGTCCCAATGCCAAGCCGACGCGCAATGAGGCGCTGCAGTATTACCGGCAGGTGGCGGCGCATTATCAACTCGATGTGCGGCAGTATCACCGCGTGCAAAGCGTGAGCGGAGAAGACGGCGCGTTTGTGGTGCACCTGACCGACCGCTTTGGTCGGCCGACGGAGATGCACGCCCGCAAGCTGGCGATTGCCACGGGCTACTACGATTTGCCGAACATGATGAACATTCCCGGCGAGGATTTGAGCAAGGTTCATCACTACTACGACGATCCGCACCCCTACTTCGGGCTGGACGTAATTGTGATCGGCGGGAAGAACTCGGCGGCAATTGCGGCCCTTGAGCTGTGGCGGCATGGCGCGCGGGTGACGCTGGTGCACCGGGATAAGGAAATTCACCGGCACGTGAAGTACTGGATCAAGCCGGATATCGAGAACCGGATCAAGAATAAGGAGATTAAAGCCTACTTTGAATCTCGGGTAGTGGAGATCACGGCGGACGCGGCGGTTCTGGAAACGCCGGGAGGCCGGGTGACGCTGCGCAACGACTTTGTCTTTGCGATGACGGGGTATCGGCCCGATTTTGACTTCCTCGAGGAACTTGGCGTGCGTTTCGAGGGGCCGGACCGGCTGCCGGCATGCAACCCGCAAACCCTTGAAAGCAATCTACCTGGGGTATATCTTGCAGGCGTGATCGTGGCCGGCTCGCGGACCAACGAGATTTTTATCGAGAATGGTCGCTTTCATGGGCGGCAGATCGCCCGGGCACTGGCATCGAAATAGATAAGCGTTGCGGCAGGGTTTAGCCCGCAAATGGGGCGCTTGATTGAATTAATGCCGAAGGATGGTCGTCAGGACCCGCGGGGACGTTTGCGCGCTTTTCGGAGCCGAAGTACACGTAGAGACCGGTTTGGATCGGAACCGCGCATTGAACCGTACTTCGTTGTGCAAAGGAGTTGGGTTTGGCGTTTCGTTTTTGGCCACGGTCAATTCGATGGCAGTTGCTGGCCGGGCTGCTGCTGCTGGAAGTGCTCTCAGTGGGCTTCTTCGCCGGCGTGTTGGCGCGCAAAGAGATGCGGCGCATGGATCATCTTGTGCGCGAGCGGCTGGTGTACGACGCCAATCTTCTGGCGACGCAGGCGGCGGACGCAATCAATGAAAATCGCACGGCATGGCTGCGGTCATTCGTAAGGATGATGGGCCATTCGCCGACAGTGACGATTGCGGAGATCTCCGACCCCGCGGGAGCGGTAATCTTCAGCAGCGAGAGCGACATCGTTGCTGCGAAACTTGAACCGCTGGAAGTGGTACAGATTGCGCAGGTCAAGGGCAACGCGACGTGGGTCTTCACCATGCCGGGCAACCGCGTTGAAGGTGCAAGCGCGATTTACACGGGCGGGAAGTTGTGGGGCTACGCATGGGTGGAGTACGACCAGAGAGCTCCGCGGCAGCAGCTTGCGTCGATTCTGAGAGACATTCTGATCTTTGGGCTGGCCTGGGTTGTGGCCACGGCGCTGATGATGCTGCTGGTGGCGCGTGCGATTGCGCGGCCTCTCGAGGTGCTGCACCGCGGCACGCGGGCGCTGATGGATTCGCCGGAAGGGAGCGCCAATTTTCCGCTGCCGGTGAAGGCGCGGAATGAGTTTGGCGATCTGATCGAGGCGTTCAACCGCATGTACGCGTCAATTGAGGAGCAGCGGCTGGGGCTGAACGACACGCTTTCGATGCTCGACTCGATGCTGGCCAATGCGCCGATCGGGCTGGCGTTCTTTGATCGCCGGTGCCGGTTTGTGCGGGTGAATCATGTGTTTGCCGGCATGACGGGGATTCCCCTGAGCCGGCACCTTGGGCGCACGCTGCCGGAGCTGCTGCCGCAGCCGATCGCGCAAACGCTGCAGAATACGGTGTCGGCGGTTTTTGCCTCGGAGCAGCCGGTGCGCAACCTTGAAGTGAGCGGGGAGAGCGACCAGCCGAAGCGGCCGTGGACGTGGCTGGTGAGCGCGTATCCGGTGCACACTTCGCCAAGCCAGATTCGCTGGGCGGGCGTGATTGTGCTCGATACGAGCGAACGCAAACGCAACGAAGAAGCGTTGCGGCGCACGGAGAAACTGGCGGCGGCGGGGCGGCTTGCGGCTTCGATTGCGCACGAGATCAACAATCCGTTGGAGGCGATCACGAACCTGCTCTTTCTGCTGCGCAACTACTGCAGGCTGGATGAGTCCGCGATGAATTATGTGAAGCTGGCCGAGCACGAGGCGCGGCGCATTGCGGAGATTACGCAGCAGACGCTGCGCTTCTATCGCCAGTCGACGCTGCCGGCGCGGACCAATCTTGCGGATGTGCTGGACTCAGTGCTGGGGCTTTACCAGGTGAGGCTGCACAACCTGGGAATCCAGGTGCAGCGCGAATACGATCCCGCAATGGATTTGTACTGCTTTGCCGGGGAGATTCGCCAGGTGATGGCGAACATGGTCGGCAACGCGATCGACGCCACCGCGGGGGGCGGAAGGCTGATCCTGCGGGCGCGGCGGTCACGCAACTGGAAGAACCCGGAGCAGGGAGGAGTCCGCTTCACGATTGCGGATACGGGCTCGGGTTTTGACCGCGAGGTGCGCGAGCACATCTTCGAGGCATTTTTCACCACGAAAGAAGTGACGGGGACGGGCCTTGGATTGTGGGTGAGTTACGAGATCATCCTCAAGCATCACGGGCTGGTGCATGTGCGCAGCCGTACGGCGGCGGGGGGCAAGCCCTCGGGGACGGTGTTTCAGCTCTTCTTCCCGGACGACCAGAATCTGGCCGAGCCTGCGCAGCCGGCGTTGCCGGAAGCCGCGGCGCCGACCGCCGCAGCCTGAGGGCGGCGAAGGCCTTCATTCCCTTTTGCCCGATTACCATGGAGCGTAACTTTTCGCGCTGCCCGGTGTTCAAACAAGTGACTGGCTTCTGATTCTGCGGTCTAATTGAGAAAGAATCAAAGCCCTACTCGCTTTGCCGGGAGAAACAAATGAGTTTGCCGTTATTCAAGCGTGTCATGAAGCGTGGGATGGCCCGCACCGCGGGACTGGTAGCCGTGGCTACCCTCTTTGGCGCCCTTGCGTTTGCCCAGGATGCAACCCAGGCCAACGGCCAGCGGACCGACGGGCAGATTGAGATGGACGTCGTGCATGCGCTGGATGCTTCGCAGGCGCTCAAGAACGACCTCATCACAGCGGCGACGATTCAGGGGCAGGTGACGCTGGCGGGGACCGTTTCGACCGAGGACTCGAAGAAGCTGGCCGAGTCGATCGTGAAGAGTGTTCCCGGCGTGGCGAGCGTGAAGAACAATCTGAAGGTCGGCAACCCGGCCGATGATCCCAATGCGCAGACCCCGCAGGATGCGGGTGACGATGCGCCGATGGCCGACGACCAGCAGAATGCACAGCAGCAACAGCCCCCGGCGGCCGCTCCGGGTTACGGGCAGGA
>JBATYG010000426.1:0-2437 GCA_049673945.1 Occallatibacter sp. | reverse complement strand
GGCCATAGCCATGCAGCGGGCCCATAATCTGCAGCGTCTTGAGGACCATGAGGGCCAGCGTGCCCTGCCATACATCGGTCTTTTCGCCCATCGTCCTTCTCTCCTATGGCAAAGCCATAGAGGAGACGATACGCCAATCCCTATGGGTTGGCAATAGGAAGCGTCATGCAGGCGAAACTTCTGGCGCGCGGCGCGTGGTAGACTGGCGGCCTTACCCTCAAAGACCGCTCCAGAAACATTTGGGAGGAAGTGTGCAAATCTCTTCGCGTATCTTTGCCGCGGCAGCGGTGTTGGCAACAGCGTGGCCACTCTGCGCGCAGCAGGCCGCGGACCTTAATTCATCCCCTAATTCATCCCTTAATTCATCTATTGAGCAGCAGCTTCCTCAACTCAGCGAGACTTACAAGTACCTGCATCGCAGTCCTGAGCTTTCGCACCATGAAGAGAAGACCTCGGCCTACGTCGCGGGCGAGCTGCGCAAGCTGGGGTACACGGTCACCGAGCGCGTGGGCAAATACTCCGATGGTTCGCGGGCCTTTGGGCTGGTCGGTGTGCTCAAGAATGGATCGGGTCCAACATTGCTGCTCCGTACCGAGCTCGATGCGCTGCCCGTGGAAGAGAAGACCGGACTGGATTACGCCAGCACGGTCAAGACAACCAACGCGCTGGGCCAGCAGGTAGGCGTGATGCATGCCTGCGGGCACGATCTGCACATGACAGTGCTGCTGGGCGCGGCGCGGGAGATGGCTGCACGCAGGAGCCAGTGGCATGGAACGCTAATGCTGATCGGCCAGCCTTCCGAAGAGACGATCGACGGCGCACGCGCGATGCTGAAGGACGATCTCTACGAGCGCTTCGGCAGGCCGGACTTTGTGGTGAGCGAACATGATTCGAGCAACGTCCCGGCCGGCTCCGTGGCCATGAAGCCCGGCCCACTGCTTGCCAGCTCCACGGGCGTCTATGTCACGATGCGCGGCATCGGCGGGCATGGTTCCGCACCCGAGGTGGGCAAAGATCCAATCGTTCTGGCCGCGGAGTTTGTGCTTGTGGCGCAGACAATCGTGAGCCGCCAGATCAGCCCGCAGCAGCCCGCGGTGCTGACGGTCGGCACCATTCACGGCGGAACGAAGAACAACATCATTCCTGACGAAGTAACACTGGGGCTCACGCTGCGCACCTATTCGAATGATGTACGGGACCAGATCATCGCCGCGATCCGGCGCGAAGCCAATGGACTCGCCCAGGGGTACGGAGTTCCTGCCGACAAAATGCCCATCGTCACTCTCGGCGAAAGCACCGATCCCACCATCAACGACGCGGCCCTCGACGAGCGAATGCGCTCAGCGGCCGCGGCCGCGCTCGGCAGCGATCGTGTGCTGGACGCGCAATCCGTCATGGGCAGCGAAGACGTGGGCGCGTTCACGCTCGGCGGCAAAATTCCCGGCGTGATGTACTGGCTCGGCGCGGCGGTCCCTGAAAAGCTGGCTGAAAGCCGCAAAACCGGCGTGCCGCTTCCGGGTCCGCACTCGGCCCTCTTCGCGCCGGACTACACCCCGGCAATCACCACCGGCGTAACGGCGATGACTGCCATCGGGCTCGACCTGCTTAAGTAGATCTGCTCAAGTAGGCTGGGGTGCCTTCGCCAGGCTGCTTTGCTCGCTTACTTAGCGGGATCGACGAGCGCCTGGTAGACGACCGAGCGGCTCTGGTATTCGAGGTTGGGACTCGCCGGGCCCAGCATGCGCTGAATCATGCCGATGAAGACGACGTCGTTGGTGGGATCGATCCAGAACCAGGTGCCGGCGGCTCCATCCCAGAAGAAGGTTCCTTTGCCTTCGGGCAGGTTCGCTTCCGGTGGATCGAAGACGACGGCGCAGTTGTATCCGTATCCGAAGCCAGGGCGCATCACCTGCAGACCAATCCCAAACTGCCCGGTGAGCAGGTCGGCCGGCACGTGATTCGACGACATCAGTTTGACGGTGGATGGCGCAAGAATGCGTACGCCGTCCAGCTCTCCGCGGTTGCCGAGCATCTGCGCAAAGCGGTAGTAGTCTTCGGCCGTTGACACCATGCCGCCGCCCCCCGATGGCATGGTGGGCTGTGCGTCGTACTGATGATTTCCGCCGCCGCCGCCTGCATCGGGTTCCAGTTCGCCATTTGGACCCGTGTGGTAGACCGTCGCAAAGCGACTGCGCTTCTCCGGCGGCACATAGAATCCCGCGTCCCTCATGCCAAGCGGCTTGTAAATGTGATCGCGAATAAAGTCAGGCAGCGGCTGGCCCGAGAGCTTTTCTACGATGTAGCCCTGGATATCCATCGAAATGCTGTAGGTCCAGCCCTTGCCCGGCTGATAGAGCAGAGGCAGCTTCGCAACCTTGTCGATGAACTCCTGCAGGTTCTTTGACTGAAAAATATTGGCTTCTCGGTACTCTTTGTC
>JBATYG010000425.1:0-1981 GCA_049673945.1 Occallatibacter sp. | reverse complement strand
GCGGAAGAACAGCAGCGGGAGCCGCTTGAGATTGGTGGTAAGGTTCTCTTCTACCCGGACTTCGCCTTGCGTACGGCGGGGGGTGACGTAAGTGTGGCCGCTCCATGGAAGAGCTACGTCCTTCAAGATCGCGAGTTGATCTCAGGTCAAAACCCGTTCTCGGACGAAGCGCTTCTGAAACTTCTTCTACCGGCACTCAACCGGGGAAGAGCAGCGGCTTGAGATTGGCTGTAGTTTCTATGCGGTAAGTTTCTATCCAGACCTCGCCTCGCGTGCCTCGTGCGCCCGACTCTCGCTCGGCAACTGCTGACGCGGATGCTTCCAGGGCATGATGAAGGGATAACAATCACCGATGAATCCCACGTTTTATCGCACAGCACGCGTCGACGGCCTGTCGATCTTCTATCGAGAAGCCGGACCTGAAAATGCCCCGGCACTTCTCCTGCTGCACGGACTTCCTTCCTCGTCGCGCATGTTTGAGCCGCTCTTCGCAAGGCTCTCCGATCGCTATCGCCTGATAGCACCTGATTATCCCGGTTTCGGGCACAGTGACTGGCCAGACCCGAAGAAATTCGCATACACCTTCGACAATTACGCCGGGATCATGAACCACTTCACCGAGGCGCTCGGCCTTTCGCGCTACACGCTCTACATGCAGGACTACGGTGGCCCCGTCGGTTTCCGCATGGCGCTGGAGCACCCGCAGCGTGTGGATGCTCTCATTATTCAAGACGCTGTCGCCCACAACGAAGGCCTGGGAGCGAACTGGAAAACGCGTCGGGCATTCTGGGCTGATCGCGCCACCAATGAGAGCGCGTTGCGCACCAATCTTTTGTCGCTCGAGGCCGCACGAGCGCGACACGTCGGAAACGATCCCGACTCCGAGCGCCACGATCCCGACCTCTGGACCGACGAGTTTTATTTTCTGAATCGGCCCGGGCAGGCCGAGATACAAAGCGACCTTTTCTACGACTACCGAACTAACGTTGACCTCTATCAAAAATGGCAACAATGGATGCGAGAAAACCAACCGCGGCTGCTCGTGATCTGGGGCCAATACGAAACATCGTTTGACCCGAGCGAGCCGGAAAGCTACCGCAAGGATGTTTCGAACGCCGAGGTCCACATTGTCGACGGCGGCCATTTCGCCCTGGACACGGCTGCCGATGAGATCGCTGCCCTAATCAGCACTTTCATGGTGTCTTTGAACTCAGAGTAGAGGGCACGGCGCGTTGGGTTAGATCGCCATGGCAAACATTCTAAATGGGTTATCGATCGACAATCTGCTGTTGACCTATGTTGCGGCACTCCTGTCTCCGGGTACTTTCGAATTTGTGCACAACGATCGAGCCTTTCGAATCCGGTCCGCGAATCGATAGAATCCATAGAATCCAATGAATCTGTACATCCGATTGAGGCGGAGTCTCCATGACGGCGCACAAGGACCGGCTTGAGAACCTTTTGAAGTCCGATTCCGAGGGAGCGGAGCGTCGATCTGCCGGGCGGCAACCGGTGGATCAGTTTGCCGCATACCGCTGGGACGGTTCCAGCCTCAAGCAGGAGGTCGTCAAGGACATCAGTGCAACCGGACTTTACATTCTTACCCAGGAACGCTGGCAGCCCGGCGCGTTGGTCTTTCTCACTCTGCAAAGGGAGGGCCCGCTCGATCTGAATCCTGAGGCCCGAGTAGGGGTGCAGGCCAGGGTCGTCCGGTGTGGTGAAGACGGCGTGGGTCTGGCGTTTGTTCTGCCGGTTGACCCCGATTCACGTCAATGGGAAACTCTGCGAGAGAGTCTGATCGAACAGGCGAAGCCGGAAGACATGTGGAGCCTGGTCCGGATAGCCGCGGCAGCTGCGTTTTTGGGCCGAATTTGCCCAGGCGGAGCTGAAAAGCTTGGCCAATTGCTGAGCGGGAGACTTACTAGCCACAGCCTGGCAAACGCCGTATCCATTGCACTGAATGCTGAAAATCTGCTGGCAT
>JBATYG010000424.1:0-3291 GCA_049673945.1 Occallatibacter sp. | reverse complement strand
AGGTAGCAGCAGCCGCACCACTCGAGCCGGTCAGCGTGCCGGCCAGCACAGCATTCACGGTCGACGCCGATCCAGTAACCGATCCAGATCCAGACGCCGCGGACGTTCCTGTTGACGTCACCGTCAGTGCACCGCCCGATGTGCTGAACTCCGCTGTGCCGCCGGCAAATGCAGTTGTCGCTGCAACGGCCTGGGCATTGGTCTGTGTTGTTGCCGTCACCGTCGCGGGCATTGCCGTCGTCGCGCCCTGCGTGGTGCCCGCCTTGACGTAAATGTTGTTCAACGCATCGGGACTGAGCTGGAACTTCGGGTCGACCTCCATCACCACGAAATACTGGTTCAGTGGGGTGTACATGGTGGACACCTGTCTCTGTCCGAAAGCGTCATACAGCGTCGCATCAATCGCCGACGCGCTTACACCGAGGCGCGAAGCCGTATCGCGGTTGATCACCAGATTCGCCGCCAGGCCCTGGTCCTGCTGGTCGCTCGAAACATCGCGCAGCTCAGGCATCGTACGCATGCGGGTCATCAGCGCCGGCGCCCACGTGTTCAGCTCATTCAGGTTCTCGTCCGAAAGCGTGTATTGATACTGTGCGTCGCTGCTGCGGCCTCCAATGTGGATGTCCTGGCTGGACTGCAGAAACAGCGTTGCTCCAGGCACGCTTGTCAGCTTGCGTCGCAGCCTGTTGATCACCGTGTCGGCGGTGACGCCCTTCCGTTCGCTGGGGGCCTTCAGGTCGATAAACATGAAGCCGACATTGTTGCTGTTGCGTCCGCCGCCGGCAAACGCGGTTACGGTTCGCACCGCGGGATCGTCAAGCACCATCTGGGCAAGCGTTCGCTCTTTTTCGCGCATGGCGTCGAAGCTGATGTCCTGCGCCGCGCGCGTGACGCCATTCAGCCGCCCTGTATCCTGCTGCGGGAAAAAACCCTTGGGGACGATCATGAAGAGATAGACGGTCAGCACAACCGTGCTCAGCATCACGCCAAGCATCGGCCACTGGTGCCGCAGCACCCAGCGCAGTGCCGTCGCGTATTCCTCGTGCAGCCAGTTGAACGCCCTCTCACTGGCGCGGTAAAGCGCGCCGTGCCTCACGCCTTCGCGTGACTTCAAAAATCTCGCGCATAGCATCGGCGTCGTAGTCAGCGACACGAGCAGAGAAACCGCAATGGCCACCGAAAGCGTCACCGCGAACTCGCGGAAGAGCTTGCCGACAATGCCGCCCATCAGCAGAATCGGAATGAACACCGCAATCAGCGAGAGGCTCATTGAGAGCACGGTAAAGCCAATCTCGCGCGAGCCCCGCAACGCCGCATCGTATGGCGTCATGCCCTTTTCGAGGTAGCGCGTGATGTTCTCGATCACCACGATCGCGTCGTCCACCACAAAGCCCGTGGAGATCGTCAGCGCCATCAGCGACAGGTTGTCGATCGAATAGCCGAGCACATACATCACACCGAAGGTGCCCACCAGCGAGAGCGGCACCGCCACCGAAGGAATAATCGTCGCCCAGACTTCGCGCAGAAAGAGAAAGACGACAAACACCACCAGCATCACGCTGATGACCAGGGAAATCTCCACGTCGCGCACACCGGAGCGAATCGTCGTCGTACGATCCACCGCTACGTCCATCTTGATCGTCGGTGGAATCTCGGCCTGCAGACGCGGCAATTCGCTCAGCACGGCGTCGACCGTCGAAATGACGTTCGCGCCCGGAATCTTGAAGACGATCAGCAGCACGGCGCTCTTCAGCTTCGCCGGTGGCCCATTTGCCGAGTTGATTCCCGACACGCCCGCCGTGTGAATATCGGCGATGCTGTCGGTTACCGATCCAAGGTCGCCCAGCCGGACCGGCGCACCCGTCGCGTGGTTGTAGCTCACCACAATCGGCGCATAGTCCGCGGCTTTGAAGATCTGGTCGTTGTCGCTGATCGTCCAGCGATGCAGTGCGTCCTGCAGCGCGCCCTTGGGGCGATTCGCATTCGCGTTGCCCAGCGCCGTGCGCACCGCCTCCAGCCCTACGCCGTTGTTGGCCAATTGCATCGGGTTCAGTTCCACCCTCACAGCCGGCTGCGACGTGCCCCCAACGAAGACCTGCCCCACGCCGGAGATCTGTGCGATTTTCTGCGCCAGAATCGAATCGGCCATGTCATAGATTTCCGGCTTCGGCACCACATCCGACGTCAACGTAAGAATCAGGATCGGCGCATCGGATGGATTCGCCTTGCGGTAGCTGGGGTTCTGCGGCAGATACGATGGCAACTGGCTGCGCGCTGCATTGATGGCCGCCTGCACATCGCGCGCCGCCGCGTCGATATTCCTGTTCAGGTCAAATTGCAGCGTGACGGACGCCGCGCCCAGTGTGCTCGTCGACGTCATCTCGTTCACGCCGGCAATGCGGCCAAACTGCCGCTCGAGGGGCGTCGCAACCGCTGACGCCATGGTCTCCGGGCTTGCGCCAGGGAGCCCCGCACCCACGCCAATGACGGGGAAATCCACATCCGGCAGCGACGCCACAGGCAGCACGGAGTAGGCCACTGAGCCAGCGAGCAGTAACGCCATGCTCAACAGCGTCGTCGCTACCGGCCGTCGAATAAATGGTGCGGAGAAATGCATTCCCTCAGCTCACCTCAGTCCGCGCTCACAGAGTGGCTCTCGTACACCCCACGAGACTGTGGCTGCATATATTTCGCGAGCTTGTCAAAATAGACATAGACAACGGGCGTTGTAAAAAGCGTCAGCATCTGCGAAACAATCAGGCCGCCCACGATGCTGATACCGAGCGGCTCGCGCAGTTCCGCACCCACGCCGCCGCCCAGGGCTAGCGGAAGCCCGCCCAGCAGCGCCGCCATCGTCGTCATCAAAATCGGCCTGAAGCGCAGCAGACAGGCCTGATAAATCGCTTCCTCGGCGCTCTTCCCTTCCGTACGTTCAGCGGCGAGCGCAAAGTCGATCATCATGATGGCGTTCTTCTGCACAATACCTATCAGCAGAATGATGCCGATCAGGGCAATGATATCGAGATCTTCGTGGAACAGAATCAAAGCCGCGATCGCGCCGACGCCTGCCGAGGGCAGTGTGGAAAGAATCGTGACGGGGTGGATGTAGCTTTCATACAGCACGCCAAGCACGATATACACCGTCACCAGCGCCGCCAGAATCAGGATCGGTTCGTTCGCCAGCGAATTCTGGAAGGCCGCCGCCGTTCCTTCAAAGCTCGCGTTGATTGACGCCGGCAGCTCGATGCGCTGCTCCACTTCCTTCACCACTTTGACCGCGTCGCCCAGGGC
>JBATYG010000423.1:0-10307 GCA_049673945.1 Occallatibacter sp. | reverse complement strand
GCTCTATACCGTCATCGTCATCCCCAAGGGCGCATAGGGTGCGCCGAGTCTGCTGACGCGCACGCCCTACAACGCCGCGGCGCGCGCCGCCCGCTCTGACAGCCCGCATATGGTTGAGGCGCTGCCGCTCAGCGATGAAGATTTCGTGCGCGCCGGCTACATACGCGTCTATCAGGACGTGCGCGGAAAGTATGGCTCCGAAGGCGTCTACATCATGACGCCGCCGCCCGTCGCTTCCGGCTACAACCCGACCGGCGCCGATGACACCATGGACGCATGGGACACGATCGACTGGCTGGTGAAGAATATTCCCGAGTCGAACGGCCGCGTCGGGATGATCGGCTCAAGCTATGAAGGTTTCACTGTCGTCATGGCTCTGCTGCATCCGCATCCGGCGCTCAAGGTGGCCGCGCCTGAGAGCCCCATGGTCGATGGCTGGATGGGCGATGACTGGTTCCACTACGGCGCCTTCCGTACCGGCGGCATCGACTACTTCATCAGCCAGACCACCAACCGCGGCTCGGGAGTGCGGGTCCCGCATCCCAACTACGACGACTACACCGGCCTGCTCAATGCCGGCTCCGCCGATGCCTTTGCCCGTTCTCTTGGCGGCGAGCAGCTTTCCGGCTGGCGCGTCATGGTGGACCACCCCGCTTACGACGGCTTCTGGCAGAGCCAGGCGCTCGACAAAGCCATCGCCAGGCAGCCGCTTACCGTGCCTACCATGTGGGAGCAAGGCCTCTGGGACCAGGAAGACATGTGGGGCGCCAACCACAGCTACCGCGCGCTCAAGGCAATCGGCACACCCGACAATCTGAACCACATCGTCATGGGCCCCTGGTTCCACAGCCAGATCAACCGTCCCGGCCGCTCGATCGGATCGCTTACCTGGGCCACCGACACCACTGAGCAATGGCGCCACGATGTGTTGCTGCCGTTTTTCAACCAGCATCTGAAGCCCGGCTCGCCCGTGGCCGACACGCCCACCGCGCTCATCTACGACACGGGCGCCGACCACTGGGATCACTACGCCGTCTTTCCGCAGAGCTGCGAAAAGGGCTGCCCGGTGGTGGCGAAGCCGCTCTATCTCGAGGCCGGCGGCAAGCTGTCCTTCGAGGCTCCCGCGGCAGCCGGAGAAAAGTTCGACGAGTACGTCTCGGATCCCGCAAACCCTGTTCCTTATCGTCCGCGCCCGGTTGTCGAATCGGATCACGCCGCCTGGCAGACCTGGCTCCTCACCGATCAGCGCTTTGTCGATGGCCGTCCCGACGTGATGACGTACATCTCTGAGCCGCTCGCGCAACCGATGAAACTCTCCGGCGAGCCGATGGTTCATCTTGTCGCTTCGACCAGCGGCACTGACTCCGACTGGGTGGTGAAGATCATCGACGTGCAGCCCGAGCGCCAGGTTCCGCCCGAGGCGATGAGCGGATACGAGCTGCCGATCGCGACCGACATCTTCCGCGGCCGCTATCGCACCAGCTACGAGCACCCGCAGGCCATCGAGCCTAACACGCCGCTGCCCTACGCGTTCGCGTTGCCCATGGTCAACCACACCTTTGAGGCCGGTCACCGCATCATGGTGCAGGTGCAGTCAACGCTCTTTCCCTTGTACGATCTCAATCCGCAGCGTTACGTGCCCAACATCTTCACTGCGCAGACCTCCGACTATCAGAAAGCCACCCAGCGCATCTGGCACACGCCGGATCACGCAAGCTTCATCAGCCTGCCGGTCGTGCCGGCTGAAGCGAATTGATCAAATTGATCAAATTGATCGTCGGCTATCGCCCGCTTCAGGATGTCTTGCCGCCGGCACATGCCTTTGACGCATGGCCGCCGTTGGCCTACGCGGCGAGATGGAAACGGTCGTGGAGGACGCACATGCTGACGAGGAGCATGAGAATCTGGTCGTTGGCGGTGCGGGCTCCGGCGTCCATTGATGGAAGCCGATCGAGAAGGCTCACTATCTCCTTCTGATTGAAGTAGGGGATTGAGGCCATGATCGGGCCACGCAGCGTGTCCTGTACGAAGATGTCGAAGTTGTCCTCCGGGTTGAGGGTCGCCGGCGGACTGAGGAACGGATGTTTTTGGCGCCGATAGACCGTGTCGGTGATAACGTCGCGTACTGCTTCGCGGAGAATGTACTTCTCGGTCATGCCGCGGATCTTCTGGTTGACGGGGTTCGAGCAGATGAACTCGACAACGTGGTGATCGAGAAACGGAACGCGGCCCTCGATGGAGTGCGCCATCTCCATGCGGTCACCGAGCATGGTGAGAATGTAATTGGGCAGCATCGTCTTGGCCCATAGATAGAGAGATTGATTGAGCGGATCGCGTTGCGCCAACTGGCCGGGTACGTCGAGGTCGGCAAATAGCCCGTAATAGCTGTTCCGATTGGCGTATTTCTCGCGAAAGTCGCAGGACAGGAGCGGCCGCATCTTGACCTCGCGCGAGGACGAGGTCTCAATCCATGAGGGGACGTAGCCAAGCACACGTCGCACGGAGTCGAGGTTGCCGATTTCACCGTCGGGAAGGAGCAGGCCACGCGATACCGTGTTCTGCTCATCAAGCCATTTGAGCAGTCTCTCGATCTCCCCGGGGTCCTGGCCTTCACGGTTGTAAAGCAGCATGTCACGGCGGAAGTGCGGGTAGCCGCCGAGCACTTCGTCTGAGCCTTCGCCGGTGATGACAACTTTGTAGCCGGCATCATGCACGGCCCTGCTGAGTAGAAACTTGGCGACGCCGTGGGCATTGACGCAAAGAGATTCGGCCTGGTGGATTGCATCGGAAAAGTTGTCAGCAAGGTCCCGCTGTTTGATGGGAATGGCATTGAACTCAGCCTGAGCGAGCGCGGCCATTTCACGGGCGATGGGGCCTTCGTCGTAGTCGGCGCTCTCGAAGGTGAGGGTGAAGGCGCGAATGGGCTCAGGATGATGACGCGCAGCCAGGCCGAGGACAGCGCATGAATCGAGGCCGCCGCTCAGATAGACGCCGACGGGAACATCGGCCCGGAGGCGGATGCGCACCGCCTCTTCGAAGACGTGGCGGAACTCCGCGGCGTACTCAGCGTCGGAGCGGCGCGGCATGGTGTCGGAGGCAGTGGGATAGTTGAAGTCCCAGTAGCGGTTGATCTGCGTGTGCCTCTCTGTGGCGATGAGGTAGTGGCCGGGAGGCACTTGATGGATGCCGTCGTAGAGGGTGCGCATCTGGTGCCCGCCTCCGACGGTGGAGTGAAACACGCTCTCTTCATCCCAGCGCGCGGGGACGCCTGCAGCGAAGAGGGCTTTGACTTCGGAAGCGAGATAAAGCGCATCGTTATGCCAGGCATAAAAGAGCGGCTTGATGCCGAAGCGGTCGCGCGCAGCGAAGAGACGACGGTGGCTTTCATCCCAGAGGACGAAGGCGAACTCGCCGCGAAGCTGGTGCAGACAATGGGGGCCGAGTTCCTCGTAGAGATGAAGAGCGATCTCGCTGTCGGAGCGGGTGCGGAGGCTGTGCCCGCGCGACTCGAGCTCGCGCTGAATTCTCTCGTAGTCGTAGAACTCACCGTTCACAACGAGATGGGTGCGCTCATCCTCGCTCGCGATAGGCTGGTCGCCCGTAGAAAGGTCGATGATGCTGAGGCGCGCATGACCGAGGCCAACCCGCTGGTTGGGGCTGATCCATTGGCGCTGGCCGTCAGGACCGCGATGATGCAGGCTGGCTGTTGCGCGCTGAAGAACTGCCGGCGAGACGGGCTCGCGGTGTGAGAAGACTGCGACGATTCCGCACATGATTTTTTGGTTTCGCTTCTGAAAGATAACCCTGGGGATAGGTGGAAGGATAATAACAGAGTGAGGGACCGCTGACCGACCTTCTCACGACTCTTTGCGCTCCGGCTTCCACTGGTCCTCTGTGTCGCGCTCCGGGCGATCCTCGCGGTCTTTGCGCTTTTCCTGTTCCCGCCGCCACTCCTGCTCTTCGCGTTCTTCCTTTCCGTCGCTCATCGCGGCCCCTCCTCTCTCAAGTTTATGCGCGAGGCTGGCCAACGGTGATCACAACGCGCGGTTTCCCCGGCGCCTTCCACGCCTCTTCGATTGCCGACAGCGGCATCGTCTTCACCGCAAGCTGAAACTTCGCCCGCGCTGCGGCCTCAAAGACGCGATTGATTGACTCCAGCAGCTTCCACATCGGGACGCTCTTGAGGCCGCTGCCCATCAACTCGATCGCCGACGAGCGCAGTGCCGCGGCCGCCAGGCTGATCGTCTCCTCGCCGCCTGCTGTGCCGATCTGCACGAAACGAACCGGGGCCGCATCGTCAACGGCCTTCGCAATGGCCACGATGATTGTCTCCGCGCTCGTACCCCATAGGTAATCCAGCACCACATTGATACCGTGCGCAAACTCCTTCTTCAGCGCCGCTTCGTACGCGCCGGCACCCTGCGTCAGATCCTGCGCAAACGGAATCACAACGTCGGCGCCGAGCGGCCGCAGTGTTTCAAGCTCCGCTTCGTTGCGGCCTGTTACCACGACTTTGCCCGCGCCCAGATATTTGGCTACCTGAACGGCGAGCGTCCCCGCTGCTCCCGTTGCGCCGTTCACGAGCACCGTCTCGCCCGGCATGAGATGCGCGCGCTCGACCAGCGCCGCCACCGCTGACATGCCGGGATTCGCAATCGCGGCGGCCGTGATGTCATCGAGGGCCTCCGGCAGCGCAATGCACCTTCGTGCATCGACGAGGCACTTCTCCGCGAGCCCGCCAAATGGCGCCTCCGGCATCACGAAGTAGACGCGTCGGCCATCGGCCGTGCGGCCCACCCCGTCCACGCCCGCCACCGCAGGAAAAGCATTTTCGGAGCTGTAATGGCGTCCTGACGAGCGGGCTTTGCTCAGCGGGCTCAGCGCCGAAGCGCTTACGGTGATAACTTCCTTGCCATCTGCCGCGGCCGGTTCTCTGAACTCTTCAAATACGGGCGAGTCGCCCGCCGCCCTGACCACTGCTGCCTTCATCGTCTTCCTCTCTCTCTTGGCGCGCTCGCTAAAGCGCAGCATTCACAGAACTCGCGATGCCTTCGAGGATTGGATGCGATTCCACGGGCCGCCTGATTCTGTTCTTTCCCCGCCGGATTCGGTTCGTTCCGTCGATCGCTCGATCGCCTGATCTCTTGACCGCTTCGGCTCGTCGCAACTCGCGCCGCTGAAATGCCGTAGCATAAGTGGTACGAATTTCGCAGCCCGGCAGTGCCTTGAGCGAGGTCCAAGATGAGCGACATCTCTACCACCGGTCCCGAGTTGACAGGCGAGCAGATCAGCAAACTCACACGCGAAACCAACTATGGCACCTGGCGTTTCCAGAAGACATGGAAGCCACTCTACATTGCCGACGCCGAGGGCTGCTGGTTTACTGACGGCGCAGGCAAGCGCTATCTCGACTTTAGCTCGCAGCTCATGTGCGTCAACCTCGGCCATAAGAATCCGCGCGTCGTTGAGTCGATCGCGGAACAGGCTCGGGAGCTTGCCTTTGTCGGGCCCGTTTACGCCACCGCAGCGCGCGCCAAATTGAGCGCGAAACTGCTTGAAGTTGTGCCCCAGGGCATCGAAAAATTCTTCTTCGCCACCAGCGGAACCGAAGCCAACGAGGCCGCTTTCAAAATCGCCCGCATGGTCACCGGCAAAACCAAAATCATCTCGCGCTATCGCTCCTATCATGGTTCGACCATGGGCTCGATCGCCGCCACCGGCGATCCGCGCCGCTGGGCGATGGAGCCGGCAGGCAAAGGCGCCGGCGTCGTCTTCGCGCCTGAGACAAATTGCTATGACTGTCCCATCAAGCACACCTACCCCGGCTGCAACATCGCCTGTGCCGACTACATCGAGCACATGATTCGCAACGAGAGCGACGTTGCCGCCATCATCCTCGAGCCCGTCGTCGGCACCAACGGCGTCCTCGTTCCACCGCCGGAGTACTTCCCGCGTCTGCGTGAAATCTGCGATCGCCACGGCGTGCTCATGATCGCCGATGAAGTGATGGCCGGCTGGGGCCGCACCGGCAAGTGGTTCTCCATCGACAACTGGAACGTCAAGCCCGACATCCTCGTCACCGCCAAAGGCATCACCTCGGCCTATGTGCCGCTCGGCCTCTGCGCCACCACGGCGAAAATTGCCGACTACTTCGAGGATCATTACTTCTCCCACGGCCACACCTACGAGGCGCATCCGATCACCCTCGGCCCCGCCGTTGCCACCATCGAAGAGATGCAGCGCCTCAAGCTGGTGGAACGGGCCAAGGGACTGGAGCCCTATGTGCGGGGCAAGCTCGAAGCACTCAAGGCCAAACATTCTTCCATCGGTGACGTGCGCGGCATGGGCCTCTTCTTCGCTATTGAACTGGTGAAGAACCGCGAAACTAAAGAGCTCTTCAACACCATGCGCGACAAGGTTGAAGGCAAACCCATCGTGGTGGAGCAGATTGCCGCGAAGATGATGGCCGACGGCGTGGCGCAGCAGGCCTGGCTGAGCCACTTCGTCATCGCGCCGCCGCTCATCGTCACCAAAGAGGAGATCGACTTTGCCATCGACGCCTTCGACCGGCATCTCGTGATCGCCGATGAACTGGTGAAGTAGCCTCAGTCGAAGACCACCGTTTTGTTTCCGTAGCAGAGAATGCGCCGGTCGAGATGCCAGCGCACGGCCCGTGACAACACCAGCCGCTCGAGGTCGCGTCCGCGCGCAACGAGGTCTTCGACCTGATCGCGGTGCGAGATGCGCGCCACGTCCTGCTCGATGATCGGCCCGTCGTCGAGAACTTCGGTGACATAGTGGCTCGTCGCTCCGATCAGCTTCACGCCGCGCTCATGCGCCGCGTGGTAGGGTCTCGCGCCGGTGAAGGCGGGCAGAAACGAGTGGTGCACGTTGATGATCGATGCCGGATACTTCGCGACAAACTCCGCGGAGAGAATCTGCATATAGCGGGCCAGGACAATCAGCTCCACTCCATGCTTCTGCATCAGCTCCAACTGCCGTGCCTCGGCTTCGCGCCGCGTTGCAGCCGCTACAGCAACGTGCTCGAAGGGGATGCCGTAAAACGCAGCGAGATTCTCGACCGCGCGGTGATTGGAGACGATCACCGGAATCTCGCAGTTGAGCTCGCCGGTATGCCAGCGGTGCAGCAGGTCGGCCATGCAGTGCAGATACTGCGAGCAGAAGAGCGCGACCCGCGGCCTGTGCGCTCCGGCAAAGATATGCCAGCGCATCGCGAGCTCGTCCGCCAGCGGCGCAAATTCCTGCCTGAACGCATCCAGGTCGAAGCCGTCTCCGGAAGAGCCTCCCTCGGCGAGCGCCCACTCCACGCGCATGAAAAACAGGCCCTGGCCATGATCCTCATGCTGGTCGGCGTGCAGAATATTCGCGCCGTGCCGGTAGAGCATTCCTGCAACACGGGCCACGAGCCCCTTGCGGTCTGGGCAATCGATAAGCAGAACTGCGGAGTTGTTCATGATGTTCTCTCCAGCTTAAGTCATCGCGGGCTGCGGCGAAAAAAGAGCCGGGACGAAAGCCGTCCCGGCGAGAAACGTGCAAATGAATGAGAGGGAATAAGTGGTTGCGCGGGGTCAGACCGCAGGTCGGGCGGCAGGGGATGCAGGCGTATCGAGGCGCCGCCGCAAGCTGTCGGCGAGGCCCGCCACGAGCCGCAGCTTGTCCGCCACGGGCGCCGGAATATCCGCGCCCGCAAGAGCTAACTGCGAATGCAGCAGCAATCCGGCAATCGCGCTCTTTACTTCAGTTTCAAGAGCCGATGCCGCGGCCCTGCGCGCCAGCGTCTGCTCGCGATCGCGCCTCTGCAGCCCGGCACGAATCTCGCGGACCAGCCGCGCCGCGCCAGCTAGCGCAAAGTTGATCTGCAGCGGAATCGAGAGCCCGGCGCGCTCCCATATCGCTTCAGCCGCCGCCGGATCGCACTCGACCAGCGTTTCGTCCACCACGATCACGGCAAATTCCTTCTTGCGCAGTGCGGCGAGCGCGGCCCTGCGGCCTTCGGCCACCTCCACGGGCATGCCCAGTTGCTTCTCCACCACGGCAGCGCAATTCTGCGCGCCTTCAATGCCTGTCACAATCAGAATGCTCATCTCTGTCTCCCGGTCTCCTGCGATGCAGGGTTCAGTGCTGAAGGGGCGCCCCTTATTCAGGCTGCGTCGAGTCGTCGATGCCATATTCCTTCAGCTTGCGGTAGAGTGTCGTCTTGCCGATGCCCAGCAGCTTTGCGGCCTGCAGCTTGTCGCCGTTCAACGCGCGAATCGCACCCAGAATCGCCTCGCGCTCGAGATCGGCAAGCGGCTTCACGCCCGGTGTCTCGGCAGTTGCGGCCCCGCTTCTGCGCGCCTCGGCAGCCGCATGATGCGCGGCGAGCCCTTCCTGCTGCAGTTGCGTCGGCAGGTCGCCCAGGTGCAGCACCGGGCCAGAGGAGAGCGCGCAGGCCCGCTCCACGGCGTTTTCTATCTCCCGCACGTTGCCCGGCCACTCGTGGCGCATCATCGTGCGCAGCGCTTCGTCGCTGAGCTGGTATTTGGTGCCACGCTCCTTGCTGATGCGGTCAAGGAAATGAGCCGCCAGCAGCGGAATGTCTTCGCGCCGGTCGCGCAGCGCGGGCAGCCGCAGGTTCACGACGTTGAGCCGGTAGAAGAGATCCTTGCGGAAGGTGCCCTTCTCGACCATTGAGGCAAGATCGCGATTGGTTGCGGCGACAATGCGCGCCTTGATCGGCACGCGGTGCGTCGCGCCCACCGGCCGCACTTCCTTCTCCTGCAGCGCGCGCAGCAGCTTTGCCTGCAGATCGAGCGTCAGCTCGCCAATCTCGTCGAGAAAGACCGTGCCTCCCTCGGCCGACACCAGCAGGCCGTCCTTCGAGCGGTTCGCGCCGGTAAACGCCCCCTTCACGTAGCCGAAAAGTTCGCTCTCAATCAGCGTGGGCACCAGAGAGCCGCAGTCAACCGGCAGAAACGGCTTCTGCCCGTTGGGTCCGTAGGCATGGATCGTCCGCGCCACCAGCTCCTTGCCCGTGCCGCTCTCGCCCAGAATCAGCACCGGGTGCGAGCCCTGCGCCACCTTTGACAGGATGCGGTAGATCTTTTCCATCTCTGTCGAGCGCCCGATCATAGCGCCCAGGCCCTGCGAGAGCTTCAGCCGCTCGCGCAGTTGCCGCGTCGCTGCGTCGGTGCTCTGGCCCTCCGCGGCCCTCTCCAAGACCGTTGAAAGCTCATCCACCGCAAACGGCTTTGTCAGGTAGTCCGAGGCGCCGCAGCGCATCGCTTCCACGGCCGCATTCACCGAGTTTGAAGCGGTCATGGCAATCAGAGCGATCTGTGGATACAGCAGCTTGACCTCTGCCACCAGCTCAAGCCCGCAGCTCTGACCCGACGGCAGGTTTACCAGCACAATGTCGGCCGCGTGCGCGCGGAGCAGGCTGCGCGCCTGCTCCATATTCCCGGTTGTCTCAACCGCAAAGCCGAGGCTGCCGGCGATTTCCGCGCAGGCGGAACGAACGGCGGCATCTGCGTCGATGACAAGGACGTGTAGTTTCGGCTGCGGTGCTCCAGCTTTATACAAGGAATCCATGGCCCGTGTTTCAAGTAGTGTTTCAGGCATTGTATTCGCCCCATGCTCACTTTGCTAAATCGTTTTTCCGAATTTGCGCACTTACGAAATGCGCGCCGGCAACTCAATCTGGAAGCAAGTGCCCAGCGGATCGCGGTTGGCCGCGTGAATTGTGCCCCCGGCGGCCTGCACGATCGTGCGCGTGATTGAGAGACCAAGCCCGTGGTGCTGCGGATTCCAAGCGCCGTAACCGTCGCTTTCCGCAGTCCGCGTCGTGTAGCCCGGCTCAAAGATCCGCTCAAGCGCTGCCGCCGCAATCCCCGGCCCGTTGTCTTCCACGTTCAGCACCACGCGCGTGCTTTCTCCGGGCGCCGTAGGAATCTCGCGCGTCGTGATGCGGATGCGTCCACCGGTAGGCATCGCCTCAACCGAGTTCTTCGCCAGGTTCACCAGGATGCGCGTCAGGTCTTCGCTCGTCATGGCAATCGGCAGCGAACCCGTCGATGTGTCCACCACGAGGGTGATTGAGGGCCCGGCCAGCGCGGCGAGCAGATTGCGGTTCATCTGTACTTCCCAGGCGAAATCCTCGACCAGCTTCGGCCTGAATCCCGACTCGGGCGTGGTCTTTTGAGCAGCTTGCGGCAGCCCGTTCTGTGCGTCGATAAATACGCCGGTGCGAGCCGCAGCGGCATTTTCCGCCCGGTTGTTGTCCGCGCGATCATTTTCCGCACGATCAT
>JBATYG010000422.1:0-2325 GCA_049673945.1 Occallatibacter sp. | reverse complement strand
TAGGAGAGCCAATGAAGCATCGAGAGCCACCTCCGAACGCGGTTTGGATGCTCGCGCATCTGGCTTCCGGGCACCGCGATGAAGCGCTGGCGGGGGACCTTCTCGAAGTTTTCCAAAGCGGCCGCTCAGACGGCTGGTACTGGCGTCAGGCGATAGCAGCCTGCGCTGTTTCCTGGCTTGAAAGCATCCGGGCGCGAACGTCCTTGTTGGTCTTCGCGCTCCTGTGGTCCATGGCGGCTCCGGCTTGGAACGCTCTATGCGTGGCGGTCGAGAGTGATCGCGTCGAGAATTTATTCTGTTCGTTATTTGGGCCTGTGTGGACCATTCCGGCCTTAATTGCCTGGACAATTCTCCACTCAATCTTTCTTTGGGGCGGAGTGCTCCTTTTCGGTGTGCTTCATAGAAGCGCCGGGGGAACACTTGATCCCGGCAGCTTCAAACGCGCGTTTCTTAAGGCTCCTGTCATCTTCACTCCTGTCTATGGAGTCGTGGCTCTAGTGGTCAGCCTTTATTGGTTTTCGTACTTCGAGCGTTTTCAGCTTCGGACTTCTCCATTGGGCCAGATAGCGGATCTGCGAATGCTGGCGAATGTGATTCGCATTCCGTATCTCCTCGCGCTGCTTGGCGCGCTATGGAATACGATTCCAAAATCAATTACATTCTCCTCCACCGTATCGTGTGACCAGATTGGAGTGAGTCCGTGCGCGGATCAGGAGCTTCCCACGCAAGCGGCGCCTCAGGATTCATTGCGCGTAAAGCGATTCTTCGCTCTGATGGTTGGCGCCGGCCTGATGAACTCCATGATCGCCGGATTTCTGCTCTGCCAACTGCCGGAGTCACATTCTCCGACCTTCGTTTCGCTTTGCCTCCGAGCAATGTTTTATGTGTTGGCTGGAGCTATCGCCGGCGTCGGTGGAACGTACCTCTATTGGAAGAATCCAGCGAGCCCGTTCGCCCTCCGCGAACCATTGCCGTTTCCCTTGTTTGCGCTTGTTTCTGCCGGGGGATACCTCTGGGTGCCCGCGATGGTGATTCTATCGGAGCAGTTGTCGCCCGCGATTGTCCTGGTTGTGGCGATAGGCGCGTTTTCCCTTACTTCGGGATTGCGCCGTATTTCATCCCCGGTACTAACTCCTGCTCCGCACCATCTTGCAGCTTCAAGAGAAGGTTATGCCGGTCTCTTCGTCGAGTCGCTCAATCGAGCTCCTGCCGAACTTTACGGCTATGCCATTGCGATCAGCCTTTATGCCGCGGGGGTAGCCCTTTTTGCCCGTTTGCTTAATACTGCCGCCGTCTTGCTTGCACTCGCCGCATCCGTCTTCGCATGGAAGAGCACTGCTTCGGACGACTTGTATCTCGACCGTAACCAGCAATACAAGCACTCTGCTCTGCGCCTTGCGCGTCTCACTGTTCCCGCCGTGATGGTCACTGTCTGGGCTTTGCTTGACGGTGTCGCGCACCGCAACCTTCTTGCAGAGGCACGCTTGGGAAGTACTCCGGGCATCGCAAATACCGGAGAGACCGGCTCCACAAAACAATCGTCGCGTCAAACAAATGCATTGGGTGCGAATGGTTATGAGAGCGTGATTCTCTGGCCATATCCCGATAAGCGGTTGGCGATCCCACCCATCGAAGTTGACACACTGCTGCCGCCTGGCACGAGCAAGCCTCTGGTTATCCGATTCAACGGGCCTTACTGGTATTTTCAGCCGCCCAACAAGCGCCCAGGCGCAACGGCACACAAAGCGACTGGCTCACCGGTCGCCCTCGATTTTCAATCGAACAATTCCGTCCCACTCATAATGGACGCTCATCAGTACTTGTCTGCGAGCATTCCAACTGCGCGCTGCCGAGAGATTGAAGTCGAGATTGAAAACCGGGACAACAGGGCGGGTGCGATCTCCCTGGGCGTATTGCTGACCGATGGCACTTCGGCTGGGAGGCCGGCAATCTATCTCGGCGAGCAGCCGATTGTATCGGCCCAGCCTGAGCACTTTGCCTATAAGCCCACGCCGGTTTCCGAAACGGTGCATTTCTCTGTCCCAGAGCGTGTAAGTTTGCGAAAGTTCAGCGAGATCACGGTGTTGGTTCTCCCGGATGTTGAGCACGCTTTCCACGCTCCACGGATCGCGATTGAGCAATTTCATCTGTATCCCCGTTGATAACGGAGCACACCCTTCTTCCTGCCACTCCCCCCGTCCAGCATCGCCGGTTGACCTCTCGGCAACCTTTCCGCTCCACGGATGTCATTGATGTGAAAGGACAATGATGCCCTTGCCGGGCCTCTCTATATTGCCCTCTCGCGTGCCAAAAAACAGACTTCGA
>JBATYG010000421.1:0-7214 GCA_049673945.1 Occallatibacter sp. | reverse complement strand
AGCCAGAGCAGCGCGCTTTTGAAACCGCGTTCCGCGAGCGCCTGCCGCGCCTCGCTTATGAGGGCCGCACCGACGCCGCGGTCCCAGGAGCCGGGATCGACGTAGAGAGCGCAGAGCTCGCCCGCGGCCGGCAGGTCGTGATCGCGGGAGGGGCTGATGGTGGCGAAGCCGCAGATTACCGGACCATCGAGGGCGACGATCGTTTTTGGCTTGAGGGGATCGGGATCTGCGAAGTCGTAGCGCTGCGCCCGGTCCTCCGGCCGCAGGCCGTCAAGAAACGCATCGGGAATGAGTCCGCGATAGGCCGCCTGCCACGAGCGCACGTGGACACGGGCGACGGCCATCGCATCGTCGGGCTGTGCCAGCCGCATGTGCATGTTTCAGTTTGGCACGAGGCGGGAGGTGGCTTCAGTTCCCTGCCCAGGCGAGACCGTCAGTGTCTTTGCCGGTGGCGATGAGGCGGAGGACTTTCCACGCGGCGAGGTTGATGACGGCGACCTGGTTGGAGTGCATGCAGGAGACGTAGGCGACTTTGCCGCCGGGGGCGATGAGAACTTCCTGCGGGTAGGCGCCGCCGAGGGAGATGTTGCGCGCGACCTTCATGGTTTTGAGATCGACGACGGCGACGGCGTTCTGATCGGGGAGGGCCATGAGGAGCCAGCGGCTGTCGGGCGTGGCAGCGCTGCCGTAGCCGATGCTGCTGAGGGGAATCCAGTGGGCGATCTTGTTGGTCGCGGTGTCGATGACGGCGATGCGGGGCTGGGTCTGGTCGGCGGTGAAGACCCATTTGCCGTCGGGCGAGACGGCGATGCGCTGGGTGTTGGCGGAAACGGGAATGATGGCGAGGGTCTTGCGCGCATCGAGGTCGAGCACGGAGACGGTGCCGGGGCCGACGTTGGCGGTGTAGCCGCGGCGGCCGTTGGGCGCGATGGCGAGCATATGGCTCTCGGGCTGGCCGGTGGGAACGGTGGCGACGACCTTGAGAGTTTTGGGGTCGATGACGGTGATGGTTTTATCGAGCTCGGTGGTGACGTAGAGTTTTCCGTCCTTCGGATTGATGACGGGGCAGTGGGGACGAATGCCGTGGTCGAAGGTAATGGCGCCGACGATTTTGTGCGCGGCGATGTCGATGACGTCGATCTTTGTGCCGTTGGTGCCGGGCTTGCCGACGCCGGAGTTGCCGTAGATGGGTACGAAGGCGAGGCGGCCGTCGGGAGAGGCTGCTACTTCGTGGCCGGTGACGCCGCCTTCATCAACCGAAGCGAGGACGGAACCCGTCGCGGGGTCCACGATGGCCAGGCTGTGGTCGCCCTTTTGCGCGACGAGGAGATGGGCGTTCTGCGCGGGGAGAGCGGTGGCGGCGAGCAAGATGAGGGCGAGGGCGGGGCGAACGGCGTTCACGTGAGAGCCTCCGAAAAAGCACGGAGCGAGTCTACACGGTTGCAGCGGTTTCACGCGCGCAGGTTTTCGGGGGGCCTGCTTTGGCGGGTGGTTCAGCGGACGCGCCGGCGCAACTCTATTTAAAGATCATGATCCGTCTGTTAATCTCGACGCATGTTCCGCCGACTGGTTTTCTCCTTTGCCTGTGCAGGCCTGCTGCTTTCGTGTGTCCATGCCGCCAATGCCGCCGATGCGGCCAAAAAACGGGCTATCACTCTCGATGACCTGGCGCGCCTCGAGCGCGTGGGAGCGCCGACGGTTTCGCCGGATGGCCAGTGGGTGATCTACAACGTAAGCCAGATCGATGTGAAAGAGGACAAGGGGCAGAGTCACCTGTGGATGGTGAAGTGGGATGGCTCGGTGCAACTGCAACTGACCTACGGAAAAGAAGGAGCGTCTTCCCCGAAGTTCAGCCCGGATGGAAAGTACATCAGTTTTCTTTCGTCGCGGCCGGGGCCGGCAAAGGGCGATCAGGTGTGGGTGATGGACCGCCGGGGCGGCGAAGCCGAGCAGTTTACGGCGATCAAGGACGAGGACATTCACGGTTACGAGTGGTCGCCCGACTCAAAGAAGCTGCTGCTGACGCTGCGGCCGAAGGCGGAGCCGGATGCCGATGAGGGCAAGGACGGCAAGCCGCCAGCGGCTCCGAAGCCGATCGTGATCGATCGCTACCACTTCAAGCAGGATGTGCAGGGGTACATTCGCGACGATGCATGGAATGCGCTTTACCTCTACGACATTGAGACGAAGAAGCTCGAGAAGCTGACGACGGACAAGAACGTCAACGAGAACGATGCGGTGTGGTCGCCGGATGGCGCGCGCATCGCGTATGAGAGCAACCACGATGCCGATCCGGACCGCAGCAACAATACCGATATCTTCGTGGTGGATGCGAAGCCGGGTTCGAAGGCGCGGGCGCTGACGACGTGGAAGGGGCCAGATGAAGGGCCGCTGGCGTGGTCGCCGGATTCGAAGTCGATTGCCTACGCGCAAGGCGCGCCGCTGGAATTGCTCGAGTATTCGCAGTCGAAGCCGGCGGTGGTGACGCTGGATGGGAAGGTGAGTTATCCGGCGGCGAAGCTGGACCGCGCGGTGCGTGCGCCGCAGTATTCGCCGGATGGCGCGCTGAGCTACCTGGTGAACGACGATCGCAACCAGTATCCGGCGCAGGTGGAGCTGACGGGCGACGGAATCAAGAGGCTGGAAAACGAGCAGGGCGCGGTAATGACCTGGGATGAGGCCGCGGGGCACACGGCGGTGCTCTACACGAATGACAGCAGCCCGGCGGAGATTTACGCTCTCGAAAATGGTTCGCTGCGCAAGCTGACGAAACATAACGACGCGCTGATGGCGGAGCTGAACCTGGTGCCGACGGAAGGCATCGAGTTCACGAGCAAGGATGGAACGGACGTTCACGGATTGCTGACGAAGCCGGCGGATTTCAAGGCGGGTACGCCGGCGCCGATGATCCTGTTCATTCACGGCGGACCGAACGGGCAGGACGAACACAGCTTCGATTTTCTGCGGCAGTGGCTGGCGACGAAGGGTTACGCGGAGCTGAACGTGAACTACCGCGGCAGCTCGGGACGCGGCCAGGCGTATTCCCAGGCGATTGCGGCGGACTGGGGCCACTATGAAGTGGAGGACCTGCTGGCGGGCGTAGACAAGGCGGTGGCGCTGGGCGTGGCTGATCCCAACCGGCTTGCCGTGACGGGCTGGAGCTACGGCGGCATCCTGACCGACTACAGTGTCGCGAGCACGGACCGCTTCAAGGCGGGCATCAGCGGCGCGGGCGTGGCGGCGCCGATGTCGTTCTATGGCGTGGACCAGTACATTCTGCAATATGACAACGAGATCGGCCAGCCGTGGAAGAACCTGCAGCGCTACATCAAGCTAAGCTACCCGTTCCTCGAAGTGGACAAGCGGGTGCATACGCCGATGCTCTTTATGGGCGGCACATCGGATATGAATGTGCCCCTGATCGGCGGGGAGCAGATGTACGAGGCGCTGAAGTCCCTGGGACGGCCGGCGGAGCTAGTGGTGTATCCGGGGCAGTTTCACGGCTTCACGCGGCCGAGCTATATCCGCGACCGTTATGAGCGGTGGCTTGCATGGTGGGACAAGTATCTGAAGCCCGCCGCGACGACCCCCGCGACAACGGACAAGCAGGCGGAGTAGAGTTGCAGGGCGATGGAAGCGAAAGCCCGAGTTGACTCGTTTACCGCTCGCCTCGGTCTGCAGATTCCGATTCTGCTGGCGCCGATGGCAGGATCCTGCCCGGTGCCGTTATCGGCGGCGGTGGCGAGGGCAGGTGGCATGGGCGGGTGCGGGGCGCTGTTGATGAAGCCAGAGGTGATTCGCGCCTGGGCGGCGGAGTTTCGCGAAGAGAGCCAGGGCGGCGCATTCCAGATCAATCTATGGATCCCCGATCCCCCGCCGGCGCGGGATGCAGAGCGGGAGAGGCGGCAGCGCGAGTTTTTGAGCGGGTGGGGACCGGCCGTGACGCCTGAGATGGGTGAAACGGTTCTGCCTGATTTCGAAGCGCAGTGCGAGGCAATGCTGGAGGCAAAGCCGACGGCGATTTCGTCGATCATGGGCGTGTATCCGCCGCGGTTTGTGGCGGAGATGAAGGCACGTGGCATTCTGTGGTTTGCGACCGCCACAACGGTGGCTGAGGCGCGTGCTGCAGAGGCGGCGGGAGCCGATGTGATTGTCGCGCAAGGCATGGAGGCCGGCGGACACCGCGGCGCCTTTAAAGCTGCCGACGCCGATGCGCAACTCGTCGGGCTGATCGCGCTGGTCCCGCAGGTAGTGGACGCGGTCTCCGTGCCGGTCGTTGCCACCGGTGGCATTGCGGATGCGCGCGGCGTCGCGGCGGCGCTGATGCTGGGAGCGAGCGCGGCGCAGATTGGCACGGGCTTCCTTCGCTGCCCCGAGGCGAAAATCAATCCCACATGGGCGGATCGGATCGGCGAAGTCGAAGCCCACGAGACGAGAATCACGCGCGCATTTACCGGCCGCTCCGGGAGGGCTATCAACACGCGCTACGTGATCGCATCGACTTCGCCGAATTCGCCCCATCCCGCGGCTTATCCTGTGCAACGTGGATTGACGCGGGTGATGCGCGAAGAGGCAGCCAAAGCCGGCGACACCGATCGCATGCAGATGTGGGCGGGCCAAGGCGCGCCGTTTGCGCAGGCAAAGCCGGCTGAGGCGGTTGCGCGGGAGTTGTGGAGCGAGGCGCTCGAGTTGCTCGGATAGCGGAAGCCCGCCAACGCGGTGGCCTAAAGCGGTGGCCGCTACAATAAGAACGAATGATGGACCTTGTGCAGATCGCGCCGATGCGGGCTGGGACGCCCGCGCCCAAGCCTGAGTGGCTGAAGGCGCGCGCGCCGGTGGGCGAGAATTATCACGAGCTCAAGCGGCTAGCGAGGTCGCTGAATCTGCATACGGTGTGCGAGAGCGCGCATTGCCCGAATATCGGCGAATGCTGGCATCACAAGACGGCGACGTTCATGATGCTGGGGAACCTGTGCACGCGGCGGTGCGGCTTTTGTGCGGTGCCCAAGGGGCGGCCTGAGCCGATTGACTATGACGAGCCGCGCAGGGTTGCCGAGGCGGTTGCGGCGCTGGGCTTGCAGCATGCGGTGATTACGAGCGTGAATCGCGACGACGATCTGGTGGGCGGCGCGCGCATCTTCGCCATGGTGATCGAAGAGATTCGAAAGCAGGCTCCGGGTTGCCGCGTCGAGGTGCTGATTCCGGATTTTCAAGGCGATCGGGAAGCGATTGGAATTGTTGTCGACGCGAAGCCGGAAGTGCTGAACCACAATACAGAGTCGGTGCCGCGGCTTTATCGCGTGGTGCGCTCGGGCGCGCGCTATGAGCGGACGCTGGAGCTGCTGCGGCACGCGAAGACGCTGCGGCCGGAGGGGATCACGAAGTCCGGTGTGATGGTGGGGCTGGGCGAAGAGACGCGCGAGCTGCTGGAGGTTTTCCGCGATCTGGCGGCGGTGGATTGCGACATTCTGACGATCGGGCAGTATCTGCGCCCCTCGCGCGATCATCTGCCGATGGCGCGCCTCTATACGCCGCGTGAGTTTCAGGAGCTGAAGAGCGAAGCTTTGAAGATGGGTTTTCGCCATGTCGAGTCGGGCCCGCTGGTGCGGTCGAGCTACCACGCGCACGAGCAGGCAGCGGCGACGGGGCTGGCAGTTTCGTAGGGCCGTCGCGGGCCAGGGGTTCCTGGCGAGCTATCGCCGAGGCCTCTTCAGACGTCGAATGCCGAAGAGGTCGAGCTTTGGGTCTGTGCTGAGAATGGGCAAGTCGTTTTCGATTGCCTGTGCTGCAATCATGCGATCGAAGGGATCGGCATGAGAGTCTTCGAAACGCGCAGCGCGTGTCATCGACTCCGGCTCCAAAGGTAGAAACGTGTATCCAAGACGGCCTTCTATGTTTGCAATCAGGTCGCTCTCAAATTCGACCGCCTCGGGAAGTTTGCCGTGCCTCACTTTCAGGCTGATTTCATACGCGGATGCCGCGGAAACAAGGATCTCATTGTCGAGGTCGGCAATGAGTTTTCTTGCCCAGGGTTCCATTCGTTTTGAATTGATTGCCGACCAGAGCACATAATGCGTGTCGATGAGAATTCTCACTCGTTCTCTCCGCTCCATGCTTTGAGTTCAGCCTTCGAAAGCTCATCGAAGTCGGCTGGAATATCGAAATCGCGATGGTAGAAGAGATCGAAAACGCGCTCCTTTGCAGGCTTAAGAGCGACGATCATGGCTATGGGCGTCTTTTTTCGCCCTGTGGTCAGAACGACCTTTTCTCCCCGCTGCGCGCGTTTTACCAGCTCGGACAATTGCGTTTTTGCCTCGAACATCGTCGCCATGGCCATGATGGCGCCTCCAATCCTGCCAAGAATATATTAGCTAGGTTCGGGCGCGGTGGCAACGTCTGAAATCGGCTGACCGCTAGTGGCGCAGCGCGACGATCTCCGGCACGAAGAGGACGCAGGCGACGAGGGCCACGAGGGCCACGCCCGCAAGTGCCAGCCATGTCCATTTTGTCCAGTGCATCGCGCCTCTTGGCCGGGAGGGGCTTTCCCGGGTACTGTATTGGACGCAGCAACAGGAAAGATGGGGCCGGTGCGTGCGGCGGAGAGAGGCCTTAATATATTGTTTTGAGAGAAGTGAGGAACTTCCTATGGCAATCTCGACAATGGCCGGGATCCCGGCCCTGAAAGAGCTTTCCGCTGATCTTAAGCGCCGGATGGACCAGGCCGTGAGCGGGTTTCAAGCCAACCTTGCCTCGACGCGCACCGGGCGGGCGAATGCCCACATGCTCGATCAGGTGAAGGTGGACTACTATGGCACGCCGATGCCGATTAACCAGATTGCACAGATATCGACGCCGGAGGCCCAACTGATCCGGATTGAGCCGTATGACGCCACGATCGTGAAAGAGATTGAGAAGGCGCTGCAGGGGGCCGATCTGGGCTTCAATCCGCAGGTAGATGGGAAGCTGATTCGCCTGCCGATTCCCGCGATGACGGAGGAGCGGCGGCGGGACGTGGTGAAGCACCTGAACAAGTTGCTGGAGGATCATCGGACGGCGATCCGCAATGTGCGCCGCGACGGCAATGACGTGCTGAAAAAGCTGGCTAAAGAGAAGAAGATCAGCGAGGACGAGGAAAAGCGCGCTCTCGAAGAGGTCCAGAAGATGACCGACGAGGAGATCCGCCGGATGGAGGATCTCTCGCGCAGGAAAGAAGC
>JBATYG010000420.1:0-3051 GCA_049673945.1 Occallatibacter sp. | reverse complement strand
CGATATCAATCTGAACATCCGCATTCTGCTGGGCAGCTCGTTCTATGACTCGTGGGAGAGTGAAGAGATCTTCGTCGCCAAAGATCCGCTCGGCAACCCGGTGCATCGCAAACACCCGTGGAACCAGACGACGCTGCCGAAGCCGCAGAAACGCGATTTCGCGGATAAGTACACGTGGGTGATGTCGCCGCGCTGGTATGACGAGCGCACCGGCGATCACCTGGCTCTCGACACCGGTGGAGGCCCGATCGCAAGGTTGTGGGCGACGGCGCTGGCGGGGCTTGTTGACATTGGCTACATCAAGGCGACGGGCCGGAGCGTGAAAATCCGGTTGCCGAAGACGGCGCTCAAGCCGGAGGTCGAGTTCGAGTGGAAGGTGCCGAAGTGGTCGAACGCGATTGAGCGCGACAGGGCGCGGACATACTTCCAGGCCTATGCATGCGCGGCGGCGTATCACTTTGTCGAGCAGGCACTCAGGGAGATTCACGCAGGGCGCAACAAGACGTGGTCGGATTTCACGGTGCCCGAAGAGGCGATCGGCTGCGGATTCCACGAGGCGGTGCGCGGCGTGTTGTCGCATCATGTGGTGATCCGCGAGGGCAAGATCGCTAATTACCATCCGTATCCGCCAACACCGTGGAATGCGAATCCGCGGGACGTGTTTGGCACGCCCGGGCCGTATGAGGATGCGGTGCAGAACACGCCGCTCTTCGAAGAGAACGGTCCCGACAAGTTCAAGGGCATCGATATCATGCGCGCGGTGCGCAGCTTCGACCCATGCCTGCCGTGCGGGGTTCACATGTTCAACGGCAAGACGAAACTGCGTGAGACACGGCATGTGCCGATGTTTGGCGCGCATGGAAGCGTGGAAGCACCCACCGCAGATGCGGCGGAGGGCAACTGATGCCCGAGGCAAAGCGGGAGTTCACGAGGCGCAGCGACCGCATTGAAGAGCTGGTGGCACGCGTTGAAAGCTCAGGCGACCCGGCGATGCGGGCCGTGGCGCAGGAACTGCTGCAGGCGGTAATCGAGCTGCACGGCGTGGCCCTGGACCGGATTCTCGCAGCGGTACGCGCGCTGCCGGAAGGCAATTCGGCGCTCGTGGAAATTGCCGCCGATGAGCTGGTTTCGAACGTGTTGTCATTGCACGGCATCAACCCGGTGGCGATTGAGAAGCGCGTCGCCGCGGCGCTTGAGACGGCACAGCCGTATCTGCATTCGCACGGCGGCGACGTGGAGCTTACGGCGATTGAAGACGGCGTGGTGCATGTGCGCCTCAAGGGCACGTGCGGGCATTGCTCCTCTTCTTCCGACACGCTGAGAGACGCCGTGGAAGGCGCGATCTATAACGCTGCGCCGGAGATTGCAGCGGTAATTGCCGATGCGGTTCCGCACACGGCGCAACAGGAACTGGTGATCTTGCAGACACGCTGATTGGAGAAAAGGGACCGATATGTTTAGCCAGAAGATCAAGCCCGATACGCCGTCTCATACAAAAGGGACGCACAAAGGCGAGGAGTGGGCACGCTCAGTGCATGAGCCGGGCCGCGAAACAAAGACAGCAACAGCACGCAGCGCCACGGGCATCAACGCCAGGGAGCGCGAGCCCATCGACCCGCGGATGCCGCACCTGCCCCCGGCGTAGAGTTCAATGGAGATTTCACCGGATCGAAGTGATACCGAGACGCTGGCGGCGCTGCGAAGATTCACGCGCGCGCGGCCCGCAGCAGAGCGCTGCGAGTTGTGCGGCGCGCTGCTTGGCGAAGAGCATCCGCATCTGCTCGCGCGTGAGCGGCGGCGCATCGCATGCGCCTGCGATGCGTGCTCGATCCTTTTCTGCAGCCAGCAGGATGCGCGCTATCTGCGCGTCCCCCGGCGCGTGAAGTGGCTGGAGAAGTTCAGCTTCAGCGATGAGCAATGGGATGCAATGATGCTTCCGATCGGCCTGGCATTCTTTCTGCGTGAAAAAGACGGAGCGACACAGGTGCTTTATCCCTCGCCTGCAGGGGCGATGGAATCGCAGATCAGAATTGCGCCGTGGCAGGAGTTGTTCGCGCCCGAGCCGGTGCTTTGCAATGTTGAGCCCGAGGTGGAGGCGCTGGTCGCGAACCGCATCGCCAGGGATGCGGCTTATTACATTGTGCCGGTGGACCACTGCTTTCGGCTGGTGGGAGTGATTCGCATGCAGTGGCGCGGCCTCTCGGGCGGCAGCGAGGTATGGAGGGCGATCGCGGAGTTCTTTGAGGATCTCGATCGCCGGGCGGGCAGGGTGAAAGAGGCGAGCCATGCCTGATCTCGCGTTTCGCGTTGGGGAGGTCACGGCGGCCAAATTCGCGGCGCTGCCGACGATCACCGTTCCCCTGCACATCACGGATTCGTTTATGAACGAAGCGATCCAGTCAGTGATGCTGAACTGCCAGGTGCAGCTGCAGCCGAGAGGCCGCGCGTACAGCGCCATTGAAGAGGCGCGGTTGCTCGATCTCTTTGGCGAGCGCGAGCGCTGGGGCAGCACGATGAAGCCGTTGCTGTGGACAAATCTGGTGGTGAAGGTTCCTCCATTCAGAGGTGAGACGGAGGTCGAGCTGCAATTGCCGTGCTCGTTCGATTTCGATATCGCGGCCAACAAGTACTTCTATGGGCTCGACGCCGGCAACGTCGCGGTGACGCTGATGTTCAGCGGAACGGTCTTCTACACCGGGGCGCAGAGCACGATGCAGATTGCGCAGATCCCCTGGGATCGCGAGGCGCGCTTTCACTTGGGCGTGGAAGTGTGGAAAGCGGCGATCGACATGCACTATCCCAATGCCGCGTGGCTGCGGCTGCCACGCGATGCATTTGATCGGCTCTATCGCTACAAGGTTTCCCGCGGCATTCCCATGTGGGAGGGCCTGCTGACCGATCTGCTGGACCGGGCGGAGCGCAATGAAATTGCGGGCGCGGCGGCCGAAGGAGCAAGGCGATGAACTTTGCCGACGTGGAAGCCGTCGCCAATGCGGTGCTGTTTGAGGGCTACATTCTGTATCCCTACCGGCCGATGGCGATCAAGAACAG
>JBATYG010000419.1:0-5321 GCA_049673945.1 Occallatibacter sp. | reverse complement strand
ACGCTGCACCCTCCAATACCAAGCCGGGTTCGAACCGGCTACCTCCGAGTTAGTAACTCGGCGCTCTATCCACGTGAGCTATTGGTCTGTGCCTTAGATCCCCGGCTCACAGAAAAGACTCATTCATCTGCCGGCATGGGTTGTGGTTGCCCGTTGCGGCTGCTATTCGACTTCGGGGCGTGCGCGGTATCCGTCGCGGGCGATGATGTCGTACTTGAGCGGCTTGCGCTTCTCGTCCTGCATGCGCAGCGGCTTGCCTTCGTCATCGACCAGTTCGACACGCAGTTTGCGGTAGGTTCCGTCCTGCTTTGCGTCGGTGGGATGGTAAATCAACTCGTACTTCGAGCGGATGGCTTGGTTGATGTCGGCAAAGATCTCTGGCATCTCGGCCTGGAACCGGGGCTGGAAGTACATGCCTCCGGTTATTTTGGCGAAGGTCTTCATCTGGTTATCGGCCTGCAGATAATCGAGATCGCGCAGTTCCTGGTTGAAGCCCGGTCCGCCCTCGGTCATGGCGCGGATGGCTCCGCCGGTTGAGACGGCGAAGATGGTGACGTCGGGGGTGTTCTTGACCTTCTGCATGATCTTGTCGAGGGTAATTTTCGAGAAGGTATCGCGGCCCGATGCGATCAGGATGATGTACTTGCGGCCCTGGATGCGGCTTAGACGGTCCTCGGCTTCATAGAGGGCGTCGAAGAGATTCCGGTCGCTGAAGCCGGGAATCATGAGCGAGTTGATGGCGCCGAGAAGCTGGTTTTTGTCCTGCGTGAAATCGAGCTCGATGCGCGTGCGCAGATCGAAGGTCATCAGGGCGACGTAGTCCTGGGGGCGCAGTTGCTGCGCAAAGGCCCAGGCGGCGTTTCGCATGTCATAGATGAAGTAGTAGTTGGTCGAGGCGAATTCGCAGACCATGAGAGCGGTGATGGGCGCTTCGACGCGTTTGAAGCCGATGACCTTCTGCTCGACGCCGTTTTCATAGACGCGGAAGTTATCCGGCTTGAGGTTGGGGACAAACTGGCCGGTTTTTTCAAGCAGAACGCCCACGTCGACCGAAACTTCCGGGACCTCGACACGTAGCGAGTAGTTGCTGAGCTCCGGAGGATTCTTGACTGATGGAGCCGCAGGAGCGGGAGCGGGCACGTCTTCGGACTTGTCCTTCTTGGGCAGGGCGATTGCGCCGTTGTCGCCTTCAGGGCCGCCCGCACTGGGAGATGACTGGTCGGCAGGCTGCTGCGGCTGCGTGGCAGGCTGTTGCTGCTGTTGCTGCGTGGCAGGCGGCTGGCTTTGCGCCCAGGCGAGAGGTGCGCTTGCGAGCGTCGGAACCAGCAAGAGCAAGACAGCCGAATTGAGAAGGCGGCTTGCCGAAGAGATCGTGCGCATCAATGACATAACAAACCCCTGGGAGATTCCAACCCCTATGTTCAAGAAGCATACGGGATCGGCGAAGGCCCGCGCAGAAGCAAAAAGCACCAATCCGAATCCCGCGACGTGAAAAAGACCTCGAAGTCACTGTCATCGGCCGGCAATCGGGCTGACCTGGCTGTGTGCGCTGCCGGTTGTACTCTTATAGACGTGAAAGCGTGCCTTAAGGACATCTTCTGGATACCGATCCTGGGAATCTTCATGGGATCTGCGGCATTTTCGGCCCAGGCCCCGGCGGGAACTGCGCCGCCGGCAGGGCCGCCCAACCCGGTGGAAGGCTTCTTCCCCTTGAGTGAAGTCCATCGGGGGCTGATGGGGACGGCCTGGACGGTTTTTACGGGCGACAAGCCAGAGCCAATGCAGGTGGAGATCCTGGGAGTGCTGCGGGGAGCGCGGGGGCCGGGGCACGATATGATCCTGGCGCAGCTTCACGGCGCAAAGCCTGAATATACCGGCGTGGTGGCGGGTATGAGTGGCAGCCCGGTGTACATCGGCAACAAACTGCTGGGTTCGCTGTCGTACCGTATCGGCCAGTTCAGCAAGGACCCGATTGCAGGCATTACGCCAATCGCGCAGATGCTGGAGGTGCGCGACATGCCTGCCTCGCCCTCGACGGAAAAGCTGAATGAGGCGGCGGGCAGCCAGGGCGACGCAGCCGGCATGACCTTCTCAGCGATGGAAACACCGCTCGTGATGAGCGGATTTCGGCCGGAAGCGATTCGGCTATGGCAGAAGAAGATGGCGGGCACGGGCCTGGAGATGGTCGCGGCAGGAGGATCAGGCGAGAGCCTGCCCGGGCGCGACACATTCGATCCGCAGAGCGCCAGCGCCATCGCAGCGAGAGCCGGAGTGGTGCCGGGCTCGGCTATCAGCGCGCAACTGATTCGCGGCGACCTGGAAATTGCCGCCACGTGCACGGTGACTTACGTTGACCCGAAGCAACTGTTGGCGTGCGGACATCCGATCCTGCAGGCTGGTCCGATTTCGCTGCCGATGACGACGACCGATGTGGTGGCCACGCTGGCATCGCCGCTGAATGCCTTCAAAATCATTAACACCGGAGTGACAATCGGCGCGTTTACGCAGGATCGCGATGCGGCGATTCGTGGAACGCTCGGCGCAAAGGCGAAGATGATTCCAGTGCACGTAACGGTGCGCGGGAGCGGACGGGAGAGAAAACTGAACTTCGATGTTCTCGATCTGCCATCGCTGACGCCGCAGGCGGTGATGGTTTCAATCTACGACACGCTGCTTGAAAGCAATGAGAGCACCGAGGACATGAGCTACCACGTGCAGGGCGCGATCGACGTCGAAGGCTACTCCGCATCGCCCGTAGATATCTGGGCGACGGGGACCGCCGGATTGCCGTCGCAGCTTGTAGCCGCGGTGATGACAGGCGAAAGCTTCAACAAGCTCTACTCGAATGGGAGCCGCGTGGGCGAGGTGCGCTCGATGAATCTGGTCGTGGATGCGATTCCGCGCAACATGCAGGTGCAACTGGACTCGGCGCGTATCGTCTCGGGCGACATGGTGCACGCGGGCGATACGGTTGTGGTGGAGGCGACGTTGCGGCCATGGCAGGAGCCGGCGCGTAACGTGCGGATCCCGATCAGGCTGCCGGCCTCACTGAGTACGGGCAACCTGAGATTGCTGGTGTCGGACGCCGGGACGCTGGACCGGACGCTGGACCAGCCGAGCTTTTCTTCGCGGCCGGCGGACCTCGAAACTGTGCTGGCGCAGGCGCGGAACGTGCACGCGGCAGATCGCATCTATGTAAGCCTGCTGACGCCGGAAACGCAGGCCGGAATCGGGGGCGATACGCTGACGAGTCTTCCTCTCTCAGTGGCCAACGCGCTGGAGCCGCTGCGCACGGGGCATGACGTGAATATGAACGGCGAATCAGCCGTGGTCGCAGGCCAGGCGTCGGCGGGGGGAGTGCTGACGGGATTCCAGGTGCTGACGCTGCACGTCGGCGACGGCGGCGGGTTACACTGAGCTTGAAAATAGAGAGTTCGCTTTGAGGTTCGAGGGCCGGCTACCGTCAGGCCCGGAGATCGGAGCGACCGATTATCGAACCACCAAGGATTGCGGACGGCCATGAGACCGATACAGGGACTTGCAGCACACGCCGCAGGAGCAGAGCTTCTGCCTTTTCGCTATGACGCCGGAGAAATTGGCGCGCAGGAGGTGGAGATTGCGATCAGCCACTGCGGAATCTGCCGCAGCGACATACACCTGATCGCGAATGACTGGGGCACCAGCCAGTATCCATTCATCCCCGGCCATGAGGTGATTGGAACAGTGGCCGCAGCGGGAGCGGGAGTGCGGGCACTGAAGCCGGGGCAGCGGGTGGGTCTTGGATGGCAGTCGAACTCCTGCGGAGAGTGCGCGTGGTGTATGCAGGGGCTCGAGAATCTTTGCGCGTCGTCAGAGGCCACCTGCGTGCGCCGGCATGGAGGCTACGCCGACAGGGTGCGAGCGAATGCGCGTTTCGTGGTGCCGATTCCCGATGCGCTGCCGAGTGAGCAGGCGGCGCCGCTGCTATGCGGCGGCGTAACGGTCTACAGCCCGTTGCGCAAGCACGGCGTGAATCCATCGTCACGCGTGGGCGTCGTGGGCATTGGCGGGCTGGGGCACCTTGCGATTCAATTTGCGAAAGCATTCGGAGCGGAAGTAACGGCGTTCTCAAGCTCGGCAGAGAAAGAGGACGAGGCGCGGGAGCTTGGCGCGCACAACTTTGTGAACAGCCGCGAGACCAAGGCGATGCGCGAGATGGCGGGCGCGCTGGACTTCATTATCACGACGGTGAATGCCGACCAGGATTGGGCGACCTATGTGCAGGCGCTGCGTCCGACGGGCACGTTGTGCTTTGTCGGCGTTCCACCATCGCCGGTTTCGATCGGGGCCTCCCCTTTGATTGCAGGGATGCGGTCCATCACGGGCAGCCCGATAGGAAGCCCGTACCGCCTACGGGAGATGCTGGACGTTGCCGCGCGGCATGGCGTGCAAGCGAAGACGGAACGTTTCGCGATGGACAAGGCGAATGAAGCGATTGAAAAGGTAAAGAAGAACAAGGTTCGCTACCGCGCCGTGCTGGCGAACTGAGGCCGGACAGAAGCGCGGAAAGCGAACGGCGTTTTGCGTGGGGCCAGAGTCGGGCAATTCGCGAGACTTGATTCGCGACGCTCGATTCGCGACATTGATTCGCGATGGGGGGTTCCCTTTCGCCAGCTAGATGGTGACGACGGCGGCCCTTTGCCTGCGAGGTTTGAGCGTCTCAGAGATGCGAGCGAGCAGATCTGTGGGGTGGACAGGCTTGCTGATGAGGACGAACTGGTGGCCTTCACGGCCGGCGGCAGCGAGGAGATCGGCGGTTGATGCCTGGCCTGAGAAGAGAATGACCTTGCAGTCGGGGAAGATGCGCCGAATGTGAATGGCGAGATCGATGCCGTTCATTCCCGGCAGGACGACATCGGTAATGAGCATCTCGGGCGGTTTCAGGAGCGCGGTTTCGATTGCAGAGTCGGCATCATACGCAGAGACGCAGGTGTATCCGCTGCGGGTGAGAATTTCGGCAAGAGTATCCGCGATGCTGCTTTCGTCATCGACGATCATGACAACGGGGCGATGCAGATCTTTGGAAGCATGGGCACCCGCGCCGAAAATCTCGTGGGGAGTGTCCCTGGGGGGAGTGTCACCTTTACTCACGGAGTTAGTCCTCTTGCTGACACCCTAGCAGGCAACGGACAAGAATGGAAGACAAAGCTCAGGCGCAAATTGTGGCATGGGTGTAAAGGTCAGATGATGAACGGCATACGCGGCATTCGGGTGGATAAATGGCTCTGGGCGGCGCGCTTCTTCAAGACGCGGGCGCTGGCGGCAAAGGCCTGCGACCTGGG
>JBATYG010000418.1:0-4908 GCA_049673945.1 Occallatibacter sp. | reverse complement strand
TCTTCGGGTTGTGCTTCGACAACACCTTCGTGATTGCCGCCGTCAACGTCGTCTTGCCGTGATCGATATGCCCTATCGTCCCCACGTTTACGTGCGGCTTCGAACGGTCAAATTTCTCCTTCGCCATAAAAAGCCCAAATCCCTTTCGTAGCTCGTGTTGCCAATTTCAACCAGGGGCGCCGGCCATCCGGCTCCAGCCCCACAAAACCCGCTTACTGCCTACTTGCCCTGCGCGCGGCCGATGATCTCATCGGCAATCATGCGCGGCGCCTCTTCGTAGCGCGCGAACTGCATTGAGTACGACGCACGGCCCTGCGTTGACGAGCGAATGTCGTTCACATAGCCGAACATTTCCTTCAGCGGCACGATCGCCTTGATGACCTGCGATCCGCCGGCATGCTCCATACCTTCAATCCGCCCGCGACGGGAGTTGATGTCGCCGATGATGGTCCCCATATGCTCCTCGGGGACAGTAACTTCAACCGCCATCACCGGCTCCAGCAGCACGGGATTGGCTTTGCGAGCAGCTTCCTTGAAAGCGATCGAGCCAGCAACCTTGAAGGCCATTTCGTTGGAGTCCACATCGTGATAACTGCCGTCGAACAAGGTCACCTTGATGTCCACCAACGGGAAACCGGCCAGGATGCCCAGCTCGATTGCGCCCTGAACGCCCTGGTCGATAGGCTTGATGTATTCCTTGGGCACTGCACCGCTCTTGATTTCGTTGATGAACTCGTAGCCCTTGCCTGGCTCGTTGGGCTCGATGCGCAGTTTGCAATGCCCATAGTTGCCCGAGCCGCCGGTCTGGCGAATGTACTTCCCCTCGGCCTCGGCCTTTTTGCGAATGGTTTCGCGAAAGGCAACTTTAGGCTCGCCGACATTGGCCTCGACCTTGTGCTCACGCTTCATGCGGTCGACCAGAATTTCAAGATGCAACTCGCCCATGCCGCTGATGATGGTCTGACCCGATTCCTCGTCGGTCCGCACCTTGAAAGTGGGATCCTCATCGGCCAGTCGCGACAGAGCGATGCCCATCTTCTCCTGGTCGGCCTTGGTCTTGGGCTCAATGGCCACCGAGATCACCGTCTCGGGAAAGGTGATCGCGCCCAGAGCAATGGGATGCTGCGGTGACGAAAGCGTGTCGCCGGTCTTCAATTCCTTCAGTCCCACGCAGGCGCAAATGTCGCCGGCATAAATCTCGGTGATGTCTTCACGCTTGTTGGCATGCATCTTCACAAGGCGGTCCACGCGGTCGGTCTTGCCGGTGCGGGGGTTCACGATGGTGTCGCCGGTCTTAAGCGAACCTGAATAAATCCGGATGAAGCAGAGCTTGCCGAAGGGATCGTTGATGATCTTGAAGGCCAAAGCTGAAAGCGGCTCCGCATCGTCAGCCTTGCGCACCTCAATCTTTTCCGGATGATGAGGATTGATGCCTTCAACCGGTGGCTTGTCGAGCGGGCTGGGTAGATAATCGACGACCGCGTCCAGCAGCGTTTGCACGCCTTTGTTCTTGAATGCGCTTCCGCAAATCACCGGGAAGACCTTCATGTCGATCGTGGCCTGACGAATCCCCGCCTTGAGTTCCGCGATCGAAGGCGTTTCACCTTCAAGGAACTTCTCGAGCAACACATCGTCAGTCTCGGCAATGACCTCAATGAGCTGCATGCGGAAGGCTTCTGCCTTCTTCTTCAGCTCAGCGGGAACCTCTTCGACGTCGTACTTGGCGCCCATGGTCTCGTCATGCCAAAGGATCGCCTTCATCTCGATCAGGTCGATAACGCCCTTGAAGTTGGCTTCGGCGCCGATCGGAATTTGCAGAGCCACCGGGCGCGCACCAAGCCGCTTGCGGATGGTGTCGATCACGTGCTCGAAGTCCGCGCCGTTCTTGTCCATCTTGTTCACGAAGCAGATGCGCGGAACCTTGTACTTGTCGCCCTGGCGCCACACTGTCTCCGTCTGCGGCTGCACGCCGGAAACCGAGTCAAACAATGCAACTGCGCCATCCAGCACGCGCAGCGAGCGCTCCACCTCAGCGGTGAAGTCCACGTGGCCCGGAGTATCGATGATGTTGATGCGGATATCGCGCCAATTGCAGGTCGTAGCCGCCGAAGTGATGGTGATGCCGCGCTCCTGCTCCTGCTCCATGTAGTCCATGGTCGCGGTGCCTTCGTGCACCTCGCCGATACGGTGCGTGATGCCCGTGTAGAACAGGATGCGCTCTGTCGCTGTCGTCTTCCCGGCGTCGATGTGCGCCATGATTCCGATATTCCGGCAACGGTTCAGAGGTATAGTGCGCGCCACAGCCAACTCTTCCTTTCACCCCAGCGTCGAAGACCCGCCGCTGGGGGTCCCGAGCTTGCGGGATCAACCCGCGGTTATTCGTACAACATCAATCTCCCGATCCTCTTGCGCCGGGAACAACCTTCAGGACATGCCTACCAGCGATAGTGCGCAAAGGCCTTGTTCGCCTCCGCCATGCGGTGCACGTCTTCCTTCTTCTTCATCGCCGCGCCGCGGCCATTGGCCGCATCGAGCAGTTCATTGCTCAGCTTGTCGATCATGCCCTTTTCGCCGCGGCTGCGCCCATACGTAATCAGCCAGCGAATCGCCAGCGAGGTGCGCCGCTCGGGGTTCACTTCGATCGGCACCTGGTAGTTGGCGCCGCCCACGCGGCGGGTCTTCACCTCAAGCAGCGGCTTGCAGTTCTCAACGGCCTTCTTGAAGAGCTTGATCGCCTCTTCGCCGCCGCCCTTGGATTCAAGGTTCTGCATCGCTTTGTAGAAGATGCCCTGGGCCGTCGACTTCTTGCCGCCCCACATCATCGAGTTCACAAACTTGGTGACCAGCGTGGAGCCGTAGACCGGATCCGCCGCCACTTCCCGCTTCGCAATGTGCCCTTTTCTCGGCATAGTCCTCAAAATCCTTCTGGCCGGCGCTCGCGCGCCCGAAAGCTACTTCTTGCCCTGTGCCGCGCCGCCCTTGGCGCGCTTGGCTCCGTACTTCGAGCGCCCTTGCTTGCGGTTGGCCACGCCCACTGAGTCGAGCGTGCCGCGCACCACGTGATAACGCACACCGGGCAGATCCTTCACACGGCCGCCGCGGATGAGCACGATTGAGTGCTCCTGCAGGTTGTGGCCGATGCCCGGAATGTAGGTCGTCACTTCGATCCCATTCGTCAGCCGCACGCGCGCCACCTTGCGGAGCGCCGAGTTCGGCTTCTTGGGCGTCTGGGTATATACGCGGGTGCACACACCGCGCCGCTGCGGTGAGGCCTGCAGAGCGGGCGACGCCGTCTTGTACCGCGGGGCCGTGCGCCCCTTGCGAACGAGCTGATTAAAAGTAGGCAAACTGAAACTCCTTACCGCAAAACCGTGTTACCCAGATTCCATGAGCCGCGCGCAGAACTCTGGGGCCTCCCCTGCGATCCGGCGCGCTCAAACTCAAGCGCACACGCGCACGGAAGCCCTTTTGTTGCTGCTTCGCGTCTGCCTTCGTTCCACTTCCAGACGAGAACCAGGACGGTGGCCGGTCGTTTTCACGCCTTGCGGGGAAAAGTCGACTCCGTTTCGCCGGTTCCGGCTCGCATAGCCCTCCAAGGTGGAGAAACGCGCGAGCACCGATGCGATGTACCCCTGCCCTTCGCAAGATAAGAGCCTATTCGGGGTGTCACGACCAGATCAACGACTCTTGGCCTTTGGCCGCCCATCCAGCTATCCAGCATTCCGGCGAGCCAACCGTACACTTTCTCGCGTAAAACACACGCAGAAAGCCGTTCTTGCGGAACCTTTTTACAATAACAAGAAACGGGAAGAGGGTCAACAATCTTGAGGGTCGGGAACTCCGGGGCCGACGCGGATTACGGCACCGTATAGCTCCCCTCGGCGCTCACATAGGTCGCGCTTCCGCCCGCCAGACTGGTGGTTGAGGGGAAAGTGCCCTGGGAAACCATCTCCGACCAGAAAATGCTCATGCCCGAGGCGGGTGGCGCCAGAAACCCGCCAACACTGCTCAGATCCGGAACGGCCAGCGACGTCGTGCTGCCCATATAATTCCCCGACGCTGTCATAAATATCTGAGCCTGCTGGCCACTCGTAGGCAACCAGGTCAGCGTACCAGCATCGGACACTCCCGACTTCCCCGCATATTCCTCGTAGTCGAAAGTGAACACGGGTAGACTGGCCGCTGTTGGACCACCGGTAGACCAGGGTGCCGGAAACGTCAGCGTCGCCGGCCCCCCGGCCGGATAAAGAACCGAGCCGACAGCCGATGTTTGTGCGCCCGAGCCCAGGGTCGACACAGCCTGCAGACTATAGAAGTCTCCGCTCTGCATCACGCCCGATGGAAGCTGCGGATATTGCGTCACCACACCATTGCTCAACATGAATACGCCCAGGGCCCACGCGCTGACGAACGGTGAGCTGAATCCAGCCGGCACGTTCGCGAAGGTGATCGGCTGCAGCGTCGTCGCGTCACTCGAGATGAAAGTCACCGCATGGCCGGCATTCAATGCGCCGGGAACCGCCTGATTGTTGAAAGCCTTGATCGCCAGCAGGCTCAGGTACGAGCTGTCATAGAGCCCGATCAGCACTCGATCGGTTCCTGTCGGACCCGACACCTGGAGCGCTCCCACCGGCAACTGTGCAATCTGGGCGTAACTGGAAGTCGAAACCTCGATCTGCATATTCGTCGCCGACGGAAAGGCACTCGCGTCGACGCTTCCGGTCAGGGTGCCCATCGGGGGAGCCGCACTGCTGCCAGCGCCAAGACACGTCCCATAGATGGAGCTTCCATCTTCAAGGCTGTGGAATTGAATAAATTCCTGCTCGTCCGTTCCATAGAGAGGGCAAGCGTATGCAACCGAATATGTCGTGATACCTGCCGGCAGGGAGATCGTCAACTGTCCTGAGG
>JBATYG010000417.1:0-4360 GCA_049673945.1 Occallatibacter sp. | reverse complement strand
GCAATCTCGACGGCTACCTGGGCCAGCAGATTGAAGTCCGCGTCATCAAGCTCAACAAGAAGCGCGGCAATGTCGTCGTCTCCCGCAAAGAGATTCTCGAGGAAGAGCAGAACAGCAAGCGTTCGCTGACGCTCGAGCAACTGGGTGAAGACGCCGTGCTCACCGGCACCGTGAAGAACCTGACCGACTACGGCGCGTTCGTCGACCTCGGCGGCATTGACGGCCTGCTGCACATCACCGACATGAGCTGGGGCCGCCTGACGCACCCCCGCGATCTGGTCAACGTCGGCGATGAGATCCAGGTCAAGGTGCTCAAGTTCGACAAGGACAAGCAGCGTGTCTCGCTCGGCTTCAAGCAGCTCACGCCCGATCCCTGGCTTGATGCATCCGAGCGCTACCCGGTTGGGGCTCATGTGCACGGCCGCGTTCTTTCGGTGACCGACTACGGCGCGTTTGTGGAACTGGAGCAGGGCATTGAAGGCCTCGTTCATCTCTCTGAGATGACCTGGTCCAAGCGCCTCAAGCATCCCTCCAAGATGGTGAAGCCGGGCGATGAGGTCGATACCGTGGTTCTGAGCGTGAACCCGGCCGATCGCCGCATCTCTCTCGGCATGAAGCAGCTTCTCGAGAACCCGTGGGAGCACCTCACCGAGCGTTATCCCGCCGGCACCGTGGTCGAGGGCCGCGTTCGCAACCTTACCGACTTCGGCGCCTTCATCGAGATTGAAGACGGCATCGACGGCCTGGTTCACGTTTCAAACCTGAGCTGGACCAAGCGCGTCAAGCACCCCTCTGAAGTTGTGAAGAAGGGCGAGAAGGTGAAGGCTGTCGTTCTCGGCGTTGAGCCGCAGAACCGCCGCCTCTCCCTCGGCATCAAGCAGCTTCAGCCAGACGTCTGGGAGAGCTTCTTCGCTTCGCATCGCGTCGGCGACGTGGTGCACGGCAAGGTGCTGCGCACCGCGCAGTTCGGCGCCTTCATTGAGATTGCGGAGGGTGTCGAAGGTCTCTGCCATGTCTCTGAAGCCGTTGGCGAAGACGGCACTCCGGCCAAGCTCGATCAGGGTCAGGAGATCGACTTCAAGATCATCAAGATCAACGTGGAAGAGAAGAAGGTGGGTCTCAGCCTGCGAGCCACCGGTCACGAGGCCAGCCGCGCGGTGGTTGAAAGCTACAAGGCTGAAAACCACAAGCACCCGGTCTCGAGCTCGACCACCACGCTTGGCGATCTCATCAACTGGCGCAAGAATGAGCAGAACGACCGCTAAGCCAGCTTTAACCTGACCAACAGCAACGGCCACTCCTAGGAGTGGCCGTTCTACTTTGTACAAAGGCTCGATCTAATGGTGGCCGCCGTCGGTCCCGGCGCTCAAGCTGCCCTCTCCGCGGTTCATCAATAGCGCATCTGAATCTGCCACCTCCGCCATCCCTGATCCAAAAATGTGAGTAACGGCGCGATCAAATTTGGCAAATACTTCATCGCCAAGCAGCCGCCTCAAATCCTCGATTCCTCTGTCGGTGGTGGTCCAATACGCCCTTTGATCCGCGGCAAGCTCCGGTGGCAGGCGGTGAGGAACTGGTCCAGGATCAACGTTCTTGTGATACTTGCCTATGTCCGCCCACTCTTGAACGTTGATCATTGCAATTTGGTCGGCGGCTCCGCGAATGATTGAACGGACGGCAACTTCCTTTTCTTTTGGGATATATGCAGGCAATGGGCTGGGGGCATCTTCCGTGCCTTTCGCCGCTGCTGACTTGCGTCTCAGCTGTATGCCGTATTGCTGGAACAAAACGGAAAATGCGTAGCGCCGCAGCACTGCCTTCTCCTCATCCGCTCCGGCGTTCGCCGTGCGATATTCCGCCCTGTCGACATCCAGAAGATTGAAGCCGGGCTGATCCTGCGAGGCTGGACCTATTCTGTCGAGGAACTCCCCATAGACGTAAGCATCGATCTTCTTCAACTTCCGAGCTCCGAGCTCACGACCGAGGCTGGCTCTTGTCTCCTTCACGATCTCCGATTGTTCCTTGCTCAGGGCCCTCAGGTCCGGGTCATGTTCTACCGCATCAATATTATTGAGCAGCTCAGGCAACAATTTCGAGCATCGTTCATCGATCTCATCAAATGCGCTGATCATCTTCGGGGCGGCGTCGACGAGGATCGCAAGCATCGCGGCCTCGTCTCCATCTCCGATCCCGATGGCCGATTCATAATCGGTCCTTGCATCTGGCGGCTTGCCGTCCTCGATTTGCTTCTGAATGACCCCATCCTCTCGCCCTACAAACTCGATGAAGTAGCGATATCGCGTTGTTACCTGGAACGCGTACAGGGCCACTTCTTTTGGGTTACTGCTCGCTGAATTCGCTGCGCGGGCCGACATTTGGCCCGACTCCACCCGCTGCGCGGCAGGCGCCACTTGGGCATTGACGATCTGAGGGGAAATCACCGAACCGAGAGACACGGACGCGGCAACCACGACGAGGTCGACGAATCTGAGTCGAATCATGACGTTCTGACTTTCAGGCCAACGGGTTCCAGGTTTCGTGCCGATTCTGCTCTGTAATGGCAATCCAGTCAAGTTGAATCGCGAACCTCGAGCCACAGGGTTACACTCGCTTCATGCCTTTCTTCGCGGCCCTTTCGAAGCGGCATCTTGCCTACTGGATCTGTACTGCTCTGCTTGAATTTGAACTTATCCTGGGTGGCTCTTGGGACGTCCTGCGTGTCGACAGTGTCCGCACTCTTATCGAGCAGCTCGGTTATCCGCTCTATTTCCTCACCATCCTCGGCATCTGGAAACTGCTCGGCGCCATTGCGTTGGTCATCCCACGATTTCCTCGCTTGAAAGAGTGGACCTACGCCGGGGTCATTTTCGATTTCACGGGGGCCATTGCGTCGCACCTGGCTACAGGCCTGATTTTGGTTGGCCCGCTTATCTACCTCACCACCATGCTGGGAATCACGGCCGCCTCCTGGGCTCTCCGTCCGGCATCCCGTCGAACCCTCTCATCCGTCTGAACGGCCGGCCAGCGCTTTTTCCCGTTGCGCCAGCACGGCTACGATTCCCAGCGCAGTCAGCACGCAGACCAACGCAAAGAGAAAGACGCTCGCATAACCGAAAAGCCCAATCATTGCGCCGGCCACCGGCCCCACGAGGAAGAAGGACACATCGGCAAAAACCGTGTACACGCTGAGCGCCGTGCCGCGGCTGCGCTCCGGCACATGCCGCACAGCTTCTACCCCCAGGGCAGGAAAGACGAGCGAGAACCCGACGCCGGTCAGCGCCGCGCCGGCAAGCGCCACCCACGGTGACCCGGCGCGCCAAAGCACCAGCACGCCCATTGACTCCACAATCAGCGAGGAGATGCCCACCGCAAATCCGCCGTAGCGGCCGATCGTCCCGATCAGTGTTATGCGCACGACCATGAACGCAATGCCGAAGGCTGTCAGGCACAGTGCAGCGCCATTCCACTGCCGGCTGGCATAAAACAGGGTGACAAATGTTGCAAGCACACTGTAGCCCACGCCGCCCAGCGCCAGCACCATGCCATGCGGGGTCACCCGTCCCAGCACATCGCGAAAGGGCAGATGCTCGCCGTGCACCAGCGGCGCCGGCGCCTTGCCGCTGGCAAGCAGCAGGCTGGCTGCGCCCAATAGCACCGTCACCACCCCTATTGAAGCGAGCCCCAGTTGATGCACCATCACAACGCCGAGGGGCGCGCCCAGCGCAAGCGCGCCATAAGTGGCCACGCCGTTATACGCAATCACCTTGGCCGTGTGCTGCTGCCCTGCGCTGTTGATGCCCCAGATGATCGCGCCCGTCGATCCCAAGCTCTCGGCCAGACCCATCACCAGCCGGCTGGCGAAGAGGGCGGTGAGGCTCAGCCATACCGGGTTACGATGCAGGGCTGCGGCGCCCACCAGCAGCAGGCCGCTCACTGTCAACGCCGACATGCCCCACTGCACCGAAAGCTTCGCGCCCTTGTGATCTGAGATGCGCCCTGCCCACGGACGGCTTAACAGGGTGGCGATGTACTGGATGCTGATAACGAGCCCGGCCAGCGTCGCGCTGAAGCCCATGCGCAGGTGCACATATTCCGGCAGAATCGCCAGCGGCAACCCGATCGCGAGGTAGCAGACAAAGGTAAAGGAGACGAACCCGATGATCTGGCTCGCTCCGCCACGCGACGCGGAAGCCGTCAGCGTGGATGCGTTGTCGAGGGTATCCATGTAGGTGGGGGAAGAGAACGTGAGCTTCTCTTCAAGTATAGCGAAGGTGGCTGCATGCTTCTTCCCCTTATGGCTTCGCTGTCTCGCCGCCCAGCGCCTTATTCAGGAACTCTACAATCCGCTGCCGCGCGTCAT
>JBATYG010000416.1:0-3362 GCA_049673945.1 Occallatibacter sp. | reverse complement strand
AAAACGTGGTGCGAAGTTGTCCTTCTGCTTGGGCCAGAAACCGGGCTTGTTGTAGTAGGGGCCAGACGGCGTGAATTGCAGATTGTCTTCGAAGATCTGGCCGGCCTGGGCGGCGGACTCTCTCTTGAGAAACCAGGAATGAGTGTCGACCGTAGGCGCAACCTGCTGCCCACTGGTTTCGTAAGGAGTCTGCAGAATCGTGTGCCGAACGCCGAAGGTGATGGTCAGATTGGGCCGAACACGCCAGGCATCCTGGACGTACCACTCAAACTCATTGGCTTTGAAATGGCGATCGAGGAAGGCGCCATCGGGCAGCAGGGTGCCTGAAGAGGCGCTGTCTACATGGTAGTTGTATGAGTTGGTAAGCGATGGGATCGTTCCCACGAGGTTAGCGAAAGCAATCTCATATGAGTTGCCGAATCCGCTCGGAACCAGTGAATTTCCATCTTCGTCGGTGGGGGATGGCGCATCTCCTCCCAGCCAATAGGGATTGGAGCTAGCCCCCTGCCAGGTTGTCGAATCGGAGTTGCGGTTCTGATGAACGAGCCGCCAGTTTCCGCCGAACTGAAGGGTGTGGGAACCTTTGGTCCAACTGAGATTATCGACAATATTGTTGGTCGGCACGCTCGTGACCGTGGTGCGGGTTTCCGCCGTGGCGGTCGACATGAAACGAAAATCAACATAGTCGCCCGTGCCCACACCGCGATCGCTCACTCCCTGGCGAACATAACCATAGCGAATGTCGTTGATGAGGTTTGGGCTGATCGACCAGGTATCGCCCGCGGTAATTCCCTTGCTGTTGTCTTCCTGAACATCGGAGGGTCCCTGGCCGGGGAATTGCTCCGGATTGTTCACAACATCCATTTGAAGATTGCCACGGACGAAGATGCGGTGCTTGTCCGAGGGTGTGTAATCGAGTCGTGCGATCGAAGTATTGAGGTGAACCGGGTTAGGAGAGGCGAATGAGTACGATCCCGAGTTGAGGGTGTCACCCTCGATGGTTCCGTTGGCGGCGGGCATCGAATTGAAATAGGCGAGCGCAGCCGCGTTCGGTCCCGGACCGCTCGGGTAAGCGGAGGTGTTGCAAATCTGGCAGCCGGCGTCGAGCGCTGTGACATCGGATGCGGAAATGATTTGCGGATTTCCGTTTGCGTCGGGGTAGATCAGGTTGCCGGCGTCATAGCTGGCTGTACCGACGGTTTGAATCTGCTGGTAATCTTCAGCGAGCCGGCTTCCCTCGTAATTGCCGAAGAAGAAGAGCTTGTCCTTCTTGATGGGTCCGCCGAGGGCGATACCGAAGATGTTGCGAAGCACTTTAGTGGGGACGTTGGGCAGTCCTTCGTTGACCTCTGCCTGTTTGTTGAACCAGTTGTTAGCCGCGGTGAAGGGCGGACGGTAGTATTCGTAGGCGGCCCCGTGAAAGCTGTTGGTCCCCGACTTAGTCACCATACTGATCTGCGCACCGGAGGAACGTCCCGAGTCGGCGTTCGAACTCGCGGTGGTGACGCGAAACTCCTCAATGGAATCCTGCGTCTGGCGGAGCACACCGGTAAAGGCGAAGCCGTTCACCTGATCGTTGTCATCAACGCCGTCGAGAGTGACGTTGCCCTGATCGGATCGCCCTCCGTTGACTGCGCCCTGGCGGCTGTCTCCCTCGACTGATCCCTGCCCTGTTGTCTGGCCAAGAAAGAGGACGCCTGGCTGCAGGGAGAGCAGATCGGGTACGTTGCGAGTCTCACTGGGGAGCGACTGGATCTCAGCGTTGTTGGCAGAACTGCCGAGTGAGGCGTCGGATGTGTTCAGAGTCTGGGCGGAGGCCGAAACGTCAACGGTGACGCTGCTGCTCTGAATGGTCAGAGCGAAGTCGATAGTCGCAGGCTGATTGACGAGAAGCTCGGCAATTTTCTTCTGGCTGCCGAAACCGACGGCGGTGGCAGAGATGGTGTACTTTGCCGGAGCGATCTGCGGGAACGTATATTGACCATCGCTGTTCGATGTCGTGCTTTGTGCTTTCCCAGTACCATTATCGGTGATGGTGATTGTCGCGCCCGGAACGAGCGCGCCTGCGGGGTCCTTGATAAGGCCGCGGAGTGAAGTGGTTGCGATCTGGCCGAATGCGACGGTGACGGAAAGGGTGCAAAGCAACACCCATCCCCACAGGAATTTTTTCACGGCTGTTCCTCCAAAAATGAATACTGCCAATCGGTCTTGCTTTTCCGGTACACCCGTCTCGCGCAGGGGCCCATGCAGATCGTGCCGCGGATACCGCCTATTCGAGTCGATGAACGACTGCTGATCTTGTTACCCAACCGGATATTTACAGTGACGTGAGCCGGGCGGGCAAGTTTCAATCGGGGGTAGTTTTCATCTTCATTGATCCGATCTGAAGATTCAATAAAAAAGTTGCAGATTGAGCAGGAGGCGCGGGAATGGGCGGCCACGCAGCCTCAACTTATTGCTGCTGCTGCATTTGCTGCAGGTCGAGGACAGGAAGAATGCGCTCGGCCGGATGCCGGCAGCACCCAAGCTCTTCCCTGAGAGGCCTGCTAACGTCTCTGCGAGCGTCTGGCAGGCCTGATTGGGCAGGCATCAGCATCTGGCCGGCCCCGACGTTGCGATGCGCGGGTGCGGATGCATTAAGCTGAAATCTCAGGAGTCCAACCAGACCAATGCCAATGCGCCGCAGCGGATTTGCCATTTCCTTTGCACTTCAAATTGCCATCGTTGCCTTCATTGCCTTCACTCTGGCCGCATCGGCGCAGAAGACACCGACACCCATCAAAATTGTGGCGGACTTGAGCGATGCGCCGCGCAAGCTGTATCACGCGGAGATCGACCTGCCGGTCAATACGGGAGATGCGACGGCCGGCGATGCAACCTTTATTACGCCGCAATGGATTCCGGGCACGCACAGACCGCTGGGGCCCGCGGATGCGATTACCGGAGTGGTTTTTACGGCGAACGGAAAGACTTTGCCCTGGCGGCGTGACGAAGTGAAGCTCTACGAGTTTCACGTGACGATTCCGGCGGGTGTGACGACCGTGCACGCGCACCTGGACAGCATTGTGACCACACGCGTGAGCCAGAAGCTGGCAGCTTTCGAATGGGAGTATCTGCTGCTGTATCCGGCGGGGATTCCAGTGAAGGAAATTCCGATCGAGCCCTCGGTGAAGGTGCCGGATGGATGGGGTATCGGCACGGCGCTGACGCCGGTGAAGGCGACCGCGTATCCGGTGCCGGCGCCGGGAAGCACGACGGAGTTTGCCGAGACGACGGTGGAGCAGCTTGAGGATTCGCCGGTGCTGACGGGGCAGTATTTCCACGAGTATGCGCTGGCGCCGGAGATTTCGCCGAAGCACTTT
>JBATYG010000415.1:0-1570 GCA_049673945.1 Occallatibacter sp. | reverse complement strand
GGCCAATCTCGACCAAAAGAATTTCCGCGTCTTCGGCCCTGATGAGACGGCCAGCAACCGCCTTGGCGATGTGATCACGGGAACGGGCAAGAGATGGCTGGCGGAGACGCTGCCAGTGGATGAGAATCTCTCGCCAACGGGCCGCGTGATGGAGGTGCTAAGCGAACACCTCTGCCAGGGATGGCTGGAAGGGTATCTGCTCACCGGGCGGCATGGATTCTTCTCCTGCTACGAAGCGTTCATCCACATCGTGGATTCGATGGTGAACCAGCACGCCAAGTGGCTGAAGGTGACGCGCGATCTGCCCTGGCGCAAACCGATTGCCTCGTTGAACTATCTTTTGAGCTCGCTGGTATGGCGGCAAGATCATAACGGATTCAGCCACCAGGATCCTGGGTTCATCGATCACCTGCTGAACAAGAAAGCCGATGTGGTGCGCATTTATCTGCCGCCCGATGCGAATACGCTGCTGTCAGTGGCCGACCATTGCCTGCGCAGCCGCCACTACATCAACCTAATCGTGGCGGGCAAGCAGCCGGCGCCGCAGTGGCTGACGATGGATGAAGCCGTGACCCATTGCACGACCGGACTTGGGGTGTGGAAGTGGGCGTCGAACGACGATGGCAATCCTGATGTGGTGATGGCCTGCTGCGGCGATGTGCCCACGATGGAAGCGCTGGCGGCGGTGACGATTCTTCGGGCGCGCATTCCCGATCTGCGGATTCGAGTGGTGAATGTGGTTGACCTTATGGCGCTGCAGCCTCAGTCCGAGCATCCACACGGGCTGCCCGACGAGGACTTTGACCTGATCTTCACGAAGAACAAGCCGGTGGTCTTCGCTTTCCATGGCTATCCGTGGGTCCTTCACCGGCTCACCTACCGACGCACAAACCATGACAATTTCCACGTGCGTGGTTATAAGGAAGAGGGCACAACAACAACTCCTTTTGACATGTGCGTGCTGAATAACATCGATCGTTTCCAACTGACGCTGGATGTGATTACGCGCGTGCCGCGGCTGGCCGCACAACTGCCTGAGGCCCGGCAATGGTACTCGGAGGAAATCCAGCGTCATCGGCTTTATGTTTCAGAGAATGGCGATGACCTGCCGGAGATTCGTAACTGGCGTTGGCCCGCTGAACTGACACGATGATCTTTCGACTTGAGCATTGAGGTCGTTTGCATGCCGTCTTTGCCTGTGCTGGTGTTGAACAGCGGTTCATCCTCGATCAAGTTCTCAATCTACGAAGCGGCTGACGGCGCGCGCACGAGGCTGTTTGAGGGCGCTATCGACGGCATCGGAACCGATCTGGGCGAATTCTGGATCGAGGACGCAGGCGGGAAGAAGCTTGTTGACCAGACTCCGCCGCTGCCGACGCGCGCAGTGGCGTTCAAGCTGGTGACCGATGCCTTGAAGAGCGGCCAGTTCCCTGCACCGAAGGCGATTGGTCATCGCATGGTCTCCGGTGGTCCGACTATCCTCGACAACCAGATCATCACCCCGGAACTTGTCGATGAGATGGAGCGCTATGTGGCCTTTGCCCCGCTGCATACGCCGATCGCCGTATAC
>JBATYG010000414.1:0-5081 GCA_049673945.1 Occallatibacter sp. | reverse complement strand
CGTCTGCATACTGGTTCGACTCCCCTCGCGCGCGAATGGCGCTTCCGGTTTGAAGCGCTGCAGGGAATACGCACGGCCGCTGCGGACGGTTCCTTCTTTAGTAGGTAAAGAATCCCCGCCCCGACTTCCGCCCGAGCCATCCGGCATCCACCATCCGCACCAGCAGCGGGCACGGCCGGTATTTCGGATCGCCAAAGCCCTCCTGCAACACGCGCATGATGTCCACGCATACGTCGAGCCCGATGAAATCCGCCAGGGTCAGCGGCCCCATGGGATGCGCCATGCCAAGCCTGAATACCTGATCCACAGCTTCCGGCGTCGCCACGCCTTCCATTACCGCAAACGCAGCTTCGTTAATCAGCGGCATCAGTACGCGGTTTGAGACAAAGCCCGGCGCGTCGTTCACCTCCACCGGCGTCTTGCCCAGGCGCACGGCCAAACCGCTCACCTCGGCGAACGTCGCGTCGCTGGTCGCCATGCCGCGCACGACCTCGACCAGCGACATCACTGGCACCGGGTTGAAGAAATGCATCCCGATCACCCTCTCGGGCCGTTTCGTCAGTGCCGCAATGCGTGTAATCGAAATGGATGAAGTGTTGCTGGCAAGGATTGCGCCGTCCGGCAGCAGCGCATCGAGCCAGCGAAAGATCTCCGTCTTCAGCTCAAAGCGCTCCGGGGCCGCTTCCACAACCATCTGGGCCGCGGCCAGGGCTTCTCTGCTTGTTGTGGCCTGTATGCGTTCAAGGGCCGGCTCAACCTCGGCGTCCGGCAGCTTGCCTTTTGTCGCTTCGCGTCCCAGGTTTGTACGAATTCCCGCCAGAGCGCGATCGAGAAGGCGCTGCTCCACATCACACAGAACGACACGGAAGCCCGAACGGGCGAAGACGTGGGCAATACCAGAGCCCATGGTTCCCGCCCCAACTACGCCAACGATTTCAGTGCCGGACATCTACGCTCCCCCTTGAATGCAAGAGGGAGTGTAGCAGGTGGGGAAACTATTCGCCGCGCGCGCCTGCGGGCACGAGACTTACCTGCTCGGTAAGCGAAAGCAGCAGCACCGAGCCGGAATCAAGGCGTGCCTGCGGATGGCTCAGCAGCAGATGCGTCGTCACCAGGCCCGCACCCACAAGGCTGCCCGCCAGCGCACCCACCGGGCCGCCGAGATATGCGCCCGTAATCGCTCCGGCGCCAACGCCGCCAGCATACTCAATGCCCGCACGCTTCTTGCGGGAGTCAGGCGAGATCATGCCCTCCCCGTTCACGCGCGTATGCGTGCCGGGCGTGCCGCTCACCATCGCATGCAGGCGGAAGCTCTCTCCGTTGGGCAGCGTCACCGCATCCGGGCGCAGCAGCATCGTGCCGTGACCGCCGAAATGTCCCGTCGAAACACTGGTCACGGTACCGGAAATCTCAGAACCGGCGGGAATCACCACGTTCCCATCCTGCAACACGTCGCTCGCCACGCGGCCGCGAAAGGGCTCGCCCTGCTCGGAGAGAGAACTCGAAAGATTGTCGAGCAGCCGCACGCGAATCAGCGTGCCCCCGGCAATCTGCCCGGGTGGCAGCGGCGCAACGTGCACCACATCGCCATCGGGATCAGCGGCAGGCATACGCATTGAGAGATCAGGCGGTGCGCTGGCCGGCATTGGTTGCGGCGTAAACCTCTGCATCGTCGCTGGCGGCTGCGTCACCGGCGCCTGCACAAAAGGATGACTCGCTGGCGGCTTCGGCTGGGCAATCTCAGTAGAAACAATGCTGTCATCCGGCGGCGGGTTGGAGACGCCCGAATACTGGCTTGACTGACCCGCCTCCTGCGCAATCAGCGCGCCCGAGGCTGCAGCGAAGAATGCAAGAACAAGGAACGACCTTTTCATCCAGCTTTTCATTCCAGGACTCCTTCGCAAGCAGAACTTCCCTCTATTCTTAGACCCTGCAAGCGGCAAAATGTGGCGGACGCGCGATCGCAACTCCTCCGACGCGGCCAGCTCACCCTGTTCAATGTTAATGTTTGCGGGGTTCCCGGCGCCTTAAGCCTGCTGCCCGGGTTGCCAAAGGCGGCAAGAATCAACACTGACAACGCACTCGACGGCCGGCATTTTCGCTCGTCTCCGCGCCGCCGTCCCTGTGATGCATGCCACAGGAGCGCACGCGCCCTCGTTTGTTAGAATCGATATGGAACAACAGAGCTTTCCGTGCGCTTCCTGTAACGTCAGCCATTCATTCAACCGGCATTGAAGATCACGCCTCCAGACCCTTTGTGCGGCACTACGCAGCCGGCGGGTCGGGGGTAGGGCGATCCAGAAGCGCCACACACAGGACGGAGAGGAGATTCCCAACGTGCAGGAGCTTCTGAAAACGATTCAGAGCGCCGCCGGAGAAATTCTTGCCGTGGATCGCCGTCCCAAACTGAACGACCGGCTGCTGCATCGCATTGCGAGGACAAATATGACTGAGATTGTTGCAATTCGCGCCCGCGAGGTTCTTGATTCGCGTGGCAATCCCACCGTGGAAGCTGATGTGATTCTCGAAAGCGGCGCTCTCGGCCGAGCCATTGTGCCCTCCGGCGCCTCCACCGGCGAGCATGAAGCCGTAGAGCTTCGCGATGGCGACAAGAGCCACTACATGGGCAAGGGCGTTCTGCAGGCGGTGGCCAATGTGGAAACCGTCATCGCCCCTGAAATCGAAGGCATGGACGCAGCCAACCAGCGCCTCATCGACCAGACGATGATCGCGCTCGATGGCACTGCCAACAAGAGCAAGCTCGGCGCCAATGCCATTCTCGCGGTCTCCATGGCGGCCAGCCGCGCCGTTGCGCAGACGCTCGAAATTCCCCTCTACCGCTATCTCGGCGGCATCAATGCCAGCATTCTGCCCACGCCGATGATGAACATCCTCAATGGCGGCGCGCATGCCGACAATAACGTCGACTTTCAGGAATTCATGGTCATGCCCGTGGGCGCCGAGCGCTTCTCCGATGCGCTGCGCTGGGGCGCAGAAGTCTTCCATACGCTCAAGGGCGTGCTCAAGAAGAAGGGCTACAACACCGCCGTTGGCGACGAGGGCGGTTTCGCTCCTTCGCTCAAGTCGAACACCGAAGCCATCGAAGTGATCCTTGAAGCGATCGACCTGGCGGGATACAAGGCCGGCGAGCAAATCGCCATCGCGCTCGATCCAGCGTCGAGCGAGTTCTACGACAAGGAGAAGAACAAGTACGTCTTCAAGAAGAGTGACAAGCGCGAGCTTTCGAGCGCGGAGATGGTCGACTTCTGGGATAGCTGGAGCCGCCAGTACCCGATTGTCTCCATCGAAGACGGCCTGGCCGAAGATGACTGGGAAGGATGGCGCATCCTTACCGACAAGCTCGGCAGCCGCATCCAACTGGTGGGCGACGATCTCTTCGTCACCAACGTCAAGCGTCTGCAGCGCGGCATTGAGGAAGGCGTCGGCAACTCGATCCTCATCAAGGTGAACCAGATTGGCACGATCACCGAGACCCTTGATGCAATCGAGCTCGGCCGCCGCTACGGTTACACGTCGATCATCTCGCACCGCTCCGGCGAAAGCGAAGATACCTTCATCGCCGACCTCGCGGTAGCTACCGGCGTTGGCCAGATCAAGACCGGCTCGGCAAGCCGCACTGACCGCATCGCCAAGTACAACCAGCTTCTGCGCATTGAAGAAGAGCTGGGCGCCGGCGCCATCTTCCTCGGGCTCGAAAGCCTCAACTACAACGCGTAGAGCACAGCAAAGCGGCTCCGGGCGGGGTCGGCGCAGTCGAAAAAGCCTCATCGACACGGGCTGATTCCGCCAACGCCGCCCTGCCGGCTCCGCTCACACTCAAGGATTCCGCCCGTGCCCTCGACCAAGCGTCCTCTCGTCCTCACCATCCTCGACGGATGGGGCTATCGTGCTGAAACGCAGAACAACGCTATCGCTCTCGCCCGCAAACCCACCTACGACAAACTGCTGCGCGAGTTTCCCAACACGCTGATCCGCGCCTCTGAGCACTTCGTCGGCCTGCCCGACGGCCAGATGGGCAACAGCGAAGTGGGCCACCTCAACATCGGCGCCGGCCGCATCGTGCAGATGGACATCACGCGCATCGACCAACAGATCGCCAACGGCACGCTGAAGACAAACCCCGCCATAGCCGCCGCCATGCAGCGCGCGCGCGAGGGCGGCCGTCAGCTCCATCTCTTCGGCCTGGTCTCCGACGGTGGCGTTCACTCGCACCAGGAACACCTCTACGCCCTGCTGCGCATCGCCCGCGAGTACGGCGTCGAGCGCGTCTTTGTTCACGCGTTCATGGATGGCCGCGACACGCTGCCCACCTCCGGCGCAGGCTACATCGCGCATCTTGAACAGAAGATGCGCGAATACGGCGTCGGCAAAATCGCCAGCATCAGCGGGCGCTATTACGCCATGGACCGCGATCGCCGCTGGGAACGGGAACGCAAAGCCTTTGACGCGATGGTCACCGGCAAGGCCGAGGGCGGCGCCTATTCCAATCCCGTGGCCCGCATCAAGGAGAACTACAACAGCGGCACCACCGACGAGTTCCTGATTCCCTTCGTCGTTGTTGACGCCGCCGGAAAACCCGTAACGCAGATTCGCGATGAAGACGTCTGCATCAACTTCAACTTCCGCGCCGACCGCGCCCGCCAGATCACCCGCATGCTCGCCCGCGAGAGCGGCCTGAACAAAAAAGGCGGCCGCGACCTCATCGACTGGGAGCCGCTCGACCAGATCATCCCCCGCAGCGAAAGTCCGAAGAATCTCCACTACGTCTGCATGACGCAGTATGACAAGCTCTATGAGCTGCCTCTGGTGATTCTGCCGGAGTCGATGGACAACATCCTCGCCAACGTGCTCACGCAGCACAATCTGCGCAACCTGCGCGTCGCCGAGACCGAGAAGTTCGCCCACGTCACCTACTTCTTCAACGGCGGCATCGAGACACCTTTCCCCGGCGAAGAACGCGACCTCGTACCCTCGCTCAAGGTGGCTACCTACGATCTCGCGCCCGAGAGGCGCGCCGAGGCCATCGGCGACACCATCGTAAAGGCCATCAAGGACACCGC
>JBATYG010000413.1:0-6471 GCA_049673945.1 Occallatibacter sp. | reverse complement strand
CCGGCCAAGCACGATTGCAGGCGCCTCGGCGCAAGGACTGTGCAGTGAATCGCGCACAGAGCGCGCCTGCCCTTAGCAATTCAACCCAGCAAGAAAGAGTTTGACCGATGAGACCCCTGGCTGAACTGAACCTTCTTCTACGTATCAATGTTGACTTGCCTGAGGGCCTGAAACTCGCGACAGATGAATTCCGCGAAGGCTGGAGCGTGTCGCGGGCGTTGGATGTCCGCAGCCTGAAAAGGAGAATCCTCAACCGGGGATGGCGCTTAACCAAGATTGACCGTGGGTTTCTGAGAAGCGGCGTGGGTGAGACAGGGCAAGAAGCGATCGCGGGTGCGCTCAAGCTGGCACTTCGCAGCGTAGATGAACACGTCAATGCAATGGAAGTCGCGCGCATTCATTTGACGCAATATCCATGGTTCTTTCTGGCCCGGGTAACAGTCCGTCCCTATCTGATTCAGCAAGGTAAAGGTCATCCAGTCTTCGATGGCAAAGAGTCTTTTCCGATCGTTCCCGGCCGGAGGCAGCTGCCAACCTATGCAAACGTGTTGTATCCGCATTTCGGCGGCGCCCCTCAGCTCAGGCAGATGCTGATTTCATCTCCGCGATCGGAGAAAGCGATCGGAGAATAGGTTGCTGCTCAGCCGGCGCTGCGAACGTTCCCGAGCATGCGCACAATTGCTCAGACTCCGGGATCTCTGATGCCTAGAGTAAAGAACGTAAGGATAGATAGATTGACAAGACCCCCGACATTGCGAGGGCGCACCATGAACGGTTTCGGAATCCTTATGGTGGCTGATGTTGCCGGATGTTCGTAACGGCAACAGAGCATCCCACGCAACAACAGGAACCGGCGACTCCTTAAGGGGCACATATGCGTGTACTCAAGACCTTAGTTTCAACCACAGCGTTGCTTACCGGTCTGGCCCTGGCGCCAGCGGCACATGCGCAGATTTCGATCAACATCGGTGTTCAACCCGTCTGTTCGTACGGTTACTACGGATACGCACCGTACGCCTGCGCACCCATGGGATATTACGGGTCGGGCTATTTCTACAACGGCATCTTCGTGGGCATGGGCCCATGGGCCGGCTGGGGTTATGGTCACGGTTGGGGAAGCCATCGCTTCCATGGCGATGGTGGAGGAAACTATCACGGTGGAGTCGGCCGCGTCGCCTACACCGGACATTCAGGCGGCACGGAATCACGCGGTGGAGAAGCCCACATAAACCGTGAGCCTTCCAATGCTGGTGCACAGCGCCCTAGCGCAGCCCATCATGCATCGCCCAACTCGGCACCGCGCGGCGGCTCTGTGAACCACGAGTCTCCTCATGCTGGCGGAGCCCGTCCGAGTGCACCTCATGCCGAACCCCATGCGTCAGCACAGCATGGCAGCGCACCGCACGGCGGGAAACAAGCCCACGACGGCGGCGCACATCCCAGCGGCGACAACCACAAGTAACTGACAGGCTGTGCAGCTTCAGGCAGCTTATGGTGCAATCCACGGCGGAGCATACCAGCTTCGCCGTTACGCATTTTGAAAAAGATCTGAGGCGTCACCCCTGTCAACCAAACGGAGGACCGCAGCGGGCCCGGCAAATAGCTGCGCAGAGCCGCTACTCTACCTTCTGCGCCCGACATCCCACGTGAGTGTAACCGCCCATGAGTGCTGCCGCAAATGACATCGTGGCGAGCATCATGGATTTCCGGCGTGCGCCACGAACCATAGAACGATCAGATCAATGCTACTTGGGCAAGAGGCAAAGAAATCACGGAGGAATCGACCGCTGCGATGAAGAGCGTTAGCCAGCTCGACAACAGAGAGAATGGGTGCGCGCTGAGCGCAAGAAGCTGAGCCTGTTTGGTGTACGACGCTCCTCGTGAGGCTCGGTCGTTGCAATTGAATCCTTCATTGCGGAACGATGAATCATTCGATTGCTGAGCCGGGGTTGAAACGGTATCCTCTGCGTCTCTCTCGAGTCCGCAGAGGATAATGCCGGCGTTTAGCGCGAACTTCCGTTCGTTGTAATAACGGGGTTCCCAATGGCATCGCCGGATACCACAAGTTCCACCCTCCGGTTTTCCTGGCGGCCTCCGGAGTTGTCATTCGAGGCCACTGGCAAGCTATTGCCGAAGCCCTTTGCGGTGATCGAATTGGCCGCCACACCCGATTCCACGAGGTAGTCGCGCACGGCACCGGCACGGCTCTCAGACAGCCTTTGGTTCGCCTCATCGCTGCCAACATTGTCCGTGTAACCGCCAACTTCAATGTCCAATCCAGGGTAGGCGATCAATATTCCGGCCACTTTGGCGAGCTTTTCCCGTGCACCGGCTTTCAACGAGTGTTGCCCCGTATCGAACAGCACATCGGACATGCTGATGATAAGCCCCCGTGCACTGTCGCGCGTCTCCAGGATCTTCCTTAACTGCTCTGACAACTGGGCACGCATTACCGCCTTTTCGCCATCCGCGTGGTATTGGGCCTGCCGGGCCTGATCCGCAATTAACATAGATTCGGCCGCATCGGCCCGAGCTGCCGTAACTGCTGCCTCAGAGGCCGCCTCGCTTGTGACCATCGCAGCGCGTGCCTGTGACGCGGCAGCTTGCGCGCCCGCCACATCGGACTGCGCACGCACCGTCAAGCGGTTGGCGCTGTCGGCCTCAGCCTGCGATCTCCCCTGGGCGTCCCTCGATGCCTGACGTTCATCCGCCCTGCGAACCTCATCGATCTTTTTGACCGCGATCGAGCGTGCGTCTTCTGCCGTCTGTACGGTCTCTCTTGACGTCGCAATTAGCTGCTTCTTCTGGGAATGCGCTTCCGTAGCGTAGCCGTCTGCGGTGTTCATCAATTGGGCAGCGCGCTGATAACTTTCGCTTGCGTACTTCTCGGCTCCCTCAGATTTCGCAATACGCACTGCATTCCGCGCCTCCAGGAATTCCAGTGGCAACTTGGCATCCAGAACCACAGGGTCGAACTTGTATCCGGTGGGGATATAGCCCCCGCGTTCCATGAGTTCATACCTTGCGTTCACGGCTTCCGTAGTCCCCTTGGTGTCGGCGCCTACAACGTTTTCGAGCACGACGACATTGCTGGGCTGATGAACGGCATAATACGGTTCCGCTGTAACGATCAGTGCGAATGCCTGAAGATCGGCGGTGGCCTTCAGCTTGCTTCTATCGTCGTCGCCCATCAGCACTTCGCCAAGGTTCATCGCACGGCCATCCGGTGAAATTGCCCAAAGCACGTAAGTGAGATATTCGCCGCCAAAGACGGTTGGATTCTGCAGGTTCCGGAATTCCGCTTCGACTTCCATTGTGCCGCGCTTGCTACGCACTTTGGCGTTTCCGTAGGCTGAAGGCAGCAATGCAGTGCCCGCGAAACCCACGCTGGTCGCTCCGCTGTGATGCTGATAGTTGACTGCTTGGACCGTGCGGCTCACTTCGTTCACAACAAAAACAGGCGTTGAGCCAGTCGGCACGAGGACTACCGATTGTTGCTGAATGGTTTGAGCAGACGCGCTCAAGCTAAGGACGCTTCCGATTACTAACACGAACGAGTATTTCACGATATCTCCCCGGCAGGCAGACAACTGCCGTATTGCGTTGCTGGTAATGAGTTGCGGGCCAAGTGTTGAAGACTTCGGTGCCGCGACACGTCAGTGCCCGACGCGGAACTGCCGGAGGTGGTCAAACAGCCCAAAGAGATTTCCGAGCCACACAACCAAAACGATCACTACCAAGCCATTCAGGATCGATTTGATTTGTCCTTGCATCGGAATGAATCGGTTTACGAGCCACAGCACAACTCCTACTGCGACAATTGTGAGGACGACCGTGGTAAGTGGCATTTTCAAGCTCTCCAATCTCATTCTCGGCCGGGTCCACTCTCAGGACAGCGACGAGAAGTTGCAAGCATTCGGGCTGAATTGCCTTCGTGCTTCCTACTCGGCTTCCCTGGGCGATTACATATGTGAAGAGCATTGGCTCCGGGGAGGCAGACGACCATACTGCTTCATCCATGACGCCGGCGGCTAAGAGGGTATATCTTGTTAGGTCGACTCACTTAGCGCGTCGGAAGCCGTAGACTAAAGAGGAGATCGATTTTCTCCGCTTCATTCCTATTCTTCCAAGGCCATGCAGAAAATAGCTGAGCTACTATGCTCACCTCGAAATGTCGAGGGCTCTAATCTTTGCCAGACCTGCGCGAACTGTGCCCACCTAAGTGTCCGCTTTTCCGTCTTTTCTCAAAGAGAGCAAGATTGACCAGACACTGGCTTCCAATCCGGGCGATGATGGACAGAGATTGAAGGCGTTCATGGATAGTAAATGGCCGCAGCGAGGTAGCATTTTGACAAGCAACAACGGCACTACGTTCGATTCCGCTGCTTTTCTTGGTAACGCAGGACTCGGCCGAACAATTATCGAGTTGGAGTCGGGGGAGACTTTTTTTTGCCAGGGAGATACGGCGGACTCCGTGTTTTATCTGCAGAAAGGGCGCGCAAGGGTCACAGTCGTTTCGCAGAATGGCAAAGAGGCTACAATCACGCTTTTATCCGCTCGCGATTTTGTTGGAGAAGAGTGTCTCGCGGCGATCGTTGGCTTGCGCATGGCGACAGCGACTGCCGCGAACACCTGCACGGCCCTCAAGATCAGCAGAAATGAAATGATTCGCGTGATGCATGACGAGCCTGCGTTCGCCGATGTATTCCTCAAATTCCTGCTTGCTCGCAGCATGCGGACCCAGGCCGACCTTGTCGATCAGCTTTTCAACTCCAGTGAGAAACGACTGGCACGCATTCTTCTGTTGATGGCGGAATTCGGCAAGCCGGGTGAACCGGAAACCTCTATCCCTCCGATTACGCAGGAAACATTGGCGGATATGATTGGCACCACCCGTTCCCGTGTCAGCTTCTTCATGAATCGCTTTCGCAAGCTCGGATTCATCAGCTACAACGGCCGCATCCAGGTGCATAAGTCGCTGCTCAACGTAGTTCTACTCGATCAATTGCCTGACCACAACGCGCAGAAACCCGCCCTTCGCACGGCTCCGTAGGCGGCCTCCACCCGCTCCTGTGAGTTATGCGGCTGAGATTCTCGCCTTTGGCTCGCCCCTTTTGCATTTAGGTGCCGGTCTTGTAGCGCGTCAATTTGATGTCTTTCGCCAGGCCAAAGAGCGCTAAGATGCGGATGATCCAATAATTAAGGTCAAATTCCCACCACACCATGCCATGCGTGGCCGAGACTGGATGTGCATGGTGATTGTTATGCCAACCCTCTCCACCTGTTAACAGTGCGACCCACCAGTTGTTTGTTGAATCGTCATGGGTATTGAAGCGCCGCGTACCCCACAAATGGGTCGCCGAGTTGACGAGCCACGTGACATGGAAGCCGATGGCAACCCGCAGAACCGTACCCCAAAGAAGCCAGGAAAGACCGAGCTTCCATCCGCCCACGGCGGTGCCGCAACCCAGCAGCACGAGTCCAGTAAGTGTGATGGGCAGCCAGTGCCAGACTTCCAGCCATCGGTAGAAGAGATCCCGCCGCAGATCGGGAGCGTAGCGCGAAATCATCAAGGTTTCATTGTGCAGCGCGCCACGCAATATCCACCCCATGTGCGACCACCATTTGCCATCGCGTGGCGAGTGCGGATCGCCTGGTCTGTCAGTGTAGTGGTGGTGCATGCGATGCACTGCAACCCAGTAGATGGGGCTACCCTGCAGTGCCAACGCGCCACACGCTGCCATAGCATGCTCGAGCCACTTGGGCGTCGTGAATCCGCGATGCGTGAGCTGGCGGTGATAGCTGACTGCGATACCCACATTCTGGCTCAAGATCCACATTGCAAGAAATATTGCCAACGAAGACCAGTAGAAACAGAATAGCGCTGCCAATGCTCCCAAATGAAAGGTCGCAATCACGACAAAGAAGACCCAGTTAAACTCATTCGATTTGCTCTGCTTTAGTTCGGACTCCGCGGAGACATCAAGTTCTTGCGGATCTGTAATCAACGTTGACATGAAAGCGCTGCCCCAGTTTCAAATCCAATGGTTCCCGCCGATACAAACGATACGGCATTGTGGGCTTGCTCGTGAGGCCTCATTGCCCTTCCCCCAGTCTTAGCAGCTTGCGGAGAGAAGTTCTGAGCAAAACTGCTCACACCGCCAATTCGTAATCTCGGGGCCATGCGCCTCTGAGGCAGGAATCTTGAACGAAATGGAGGGTGTTGATCAGTAGCCGATCTTGCGAGTCATTCCAGTCGGGCAAGAAAGTTCAGCTCAGAAGCACCCTTAAAGTCGCAAGAGGAACCAACTTCGCGCCGCCCACACCAAACATGGCTGGTCAGGTACCGTAGATGAGGAACTGTCTCCCCTTCTTCTTGGCGTGATACATCGCGGTGTCCGCATTCATGATGAGCGTCTCAGCATCCTTGGCGTCTCTGGGATAGAGGCTCACACCAATGCTGGTTGTGAC
>JBATYG010000412.1:0-2832 GCA_049673945.1 Occallatibacter sp. | reverse complement strand
TAAACGATCCTGGAAACTGAAAGTGACTGGAAGGAGATATTCTTCATGGCAGATGACAGAAATGGCGGTCTGAGTGCTGTCTGGTTCCTTGCCGGAATCAGCATCGGCGCGCTGGTGGGGATTCTTTATGCACCCAAGAGCGGACGCGAGACGAGAGAAGATATCGCTTGCGGTGCGCGTGGGGGTTCGGAGTATCTGCGCAATAAGTCCAAGGATGCGGCCGACAAGGTCAGTACCCTCGTGGATAAGGGCAAGGACCAGATGAACACCTATGTGGACCGTGGCCGCGATGTGCTCGACAAGGGCCGCGCGCAGTGGGACGAGTTCGTCGAGCGGGGCAAGGGCCTTGTTGGTGACAACAAGGACCGCGTGAGCGCCGCCGTCGACGCTGGCCGCGAGGCCTACCGCTCGGCGACCTCGGACTCATAGGGGGCGGCAAGCGGCAAGGCGGTGCGCCTGGAACGGATATCGTTTCAGGCCGCAGCGTCAGTCTGCGCTCGGTTTGCGGTGGTCTCACCGACGCGAGCCTAAGCCGCTCCGTTCGCTTTGTTTCGCGCGAGCGTTGCCGTGTCGGCGCGGACGCTCTCGACATCCGCGGGCGCCGCTCGCGATTGGGTATGCCGTGGAGATGCGCCGTGACAGCGGCCCGCCGCTGCTTGTGCGGGAAGAAATCTGGTGGCGAACATGCACAACGACACGATTATGGTCATCTTCGTAGCAGCCACTGCAATCGCGGTGGTTCTGCAGGCCTGCATTCTTCTGGCGCTGTTCATCGTCGTCCGCACGTCAACCAGGAAGATTCAAGCCGAAATTGAGGTCTTCCGCACCTCGGCTCTGCCGCTGATCGATCACTCCCGCGAGCTGATGAAGAACGTTTCGCCCAAGATTCAGGCAGCGACAACGGATCTTGCCGAGATGACACGCGGATTGCGAGCGCAAACCATGGAGTTTCAGGCCTCGGCGAGTGAAGTTCTCGAACGCGTCCATCGCCAGACCGGGCGCGTCGACACAATGGTGACCGGCGCCTTGAACAAGGTGGATCACGCCAGCACCGTCGTCAATGATGCTGTTAACGTTCCCCTCAAGCAGCTTTCCGGCATTGCCGCTTTCGCAAAAGCCGCATTCGAAACTCTCCGCTCCGATGGGCCAAATGGACCAAAGGATCGGCACCGGCACACGCATCCGGCAGGCGACAAGGATCTCTTCGTGTAAGGATCTCTTCGTGTAAGCTTGAGACTCCTGGGCCGCAGAGGCTGGACCGCAGAGGCGACCGGGAGTCTGGAGAACGCGAAAGTGATGGAGAGACGACGCAGGCGTGCTGTGGTTTTTGCCCTGGCCGCAGCGGCAGGCATGACACAGATTCCAGCCCAGGCGCAACCCACCCCATCCACTTCACTCCTCATTCTTTCCAAACAAAACCACACCCTCGCCATCGTAGACCCCACGACGCTGCGCGTAGTGGCGCGCGTACCGGTGGGCGAGGATCCCCATGAGGTCATCGCCAGCACCGATGGCCGCACCGCCTATGTTTCAAACTACGGCTTCGGACGCTATCACACCCTTGCGGTGATCGACCTTGCGAAGCAGAAGCCGCTGCCCACGATTGATCTTGGCGCTTTGCGCGGCCCGCACGGCCTCGTCTTCGTGCAGGGCAAGGTATGGTTCACCGCGGAGGCCGCCAAGGCGATCGGCAGTTACGATCCGGCCACCGGCAAAATCGATTGGATCATGGGCACGGGACAGAACCGCACCCACATGCTCTACGTCTTTCCCGACGCGAAGCGCATCCTCACCACCAATGTGAATTCAGGTACCGTAACAATCCTCGACAAGACCGATCATCCGGCCGGCATGCCTCCCGGCCCCCCTCCGGGCATGCCCGCAGGAGCATCTGGTGGCGGACCCCCTCCGGGCCCTCCTCCGATGCCGCCCGGCGGCGACTGGCTTGAGACCGTCGTTCCCGTAGGTCATGGCTCCGAGGGCTTCGACGTTTCGCCGGACGGCAAAGAGGCATGGGTCGCCAATGCACAAGACGGCACCATCTCCATCATCGACCTCGGCTCCAAGCAGGTTACGGAGACTCTGGCCGCCAATGTGCCCCGTGCCAACCGGCTCAAGTTCACTCCCGACGGCAAGCGGGTGCTGGTCTCGGCAGGACCTGATCTCGTCGTCCTCGACGCGGCAACCCACAAGGAAATCAAGCGCCTTGCCATCGGCCACGGCTCCGGCGGCGTTCTTATTCAACCCGACGGCGCCCGGGCCTACGTTGCTTTCAGTCCCGACAACTTTGTCGCCGTCATCGATCTGAATACACTTTCCGTAGTCGGCAAGATCAACGCAGGCGGCAATCCTGACGGGCTCGCGTGGGCGGTGACGCGGTGAGCCCGCTGTCCCGCTTCAGACAATGGCAGGGAAGATGCCTGGGACCTTGCCCGACACGATGCCGCAACGGCCAACCCGGAGAGCCGATTGGGCGCGCGTAAGAGGCTGATCTCGGGCGTGGCGGCATTGGCCCTGCTCGTCTGCGTGATCTGGCCCGCGATCCTCAACCGACAGCCTTTTCTTTATCCAGACACCAGCAGCTACGTGCGCATCGCCGGCCTTGCAGTCCACCGCATCACGGGTTTCTCCACCTGGTGGACCGTCCCGCACCCCGCCGACACGCCTGCACCGCTACAGCCCGCCGCCACTGCTCCGGCAACATCTCCGCCACCTTCTTCCAAAGTCATCCTGGTCAGCCGCTCCATCTACTACGGCCTCCTTCTCTCCATCGGCTTCGTCACCAGTCATTTCTGGCTTTCCGCGCTGCTTCAGGGGGCGGCTCTTCTCCTC
>JBATYG010000411.1:0-2510 GCA_049673945.1 Occallatibacter sp. | reverse complement strand
GGTCCCCACCGGAACAAAAATCGTTGTGCGCTGCGGGCAGTAGGCTCGTTCGCGTGGCGCAGACCCCAGCCCATCTACAATCAACCCAGTCATGAAGTGGCGCGATCTAGCTCAGCAAGTCACCTCCGTCGAGTCCGCCGGCGATGCTCAGCAGCCGATCACGGGCGTTGAATACAATTCGCGCCGCGTGCGTCCCGGCGCGGTCTTCGTCGCCATGAAGGGCGGCTCAACCGACGGCAATCGTTTCGTTGAAAAAGCGATCGCTGCCGGTGCGGTTGGCATTATCACGGATTCGCCGCAGACCTACGACCACCTTCTCGTCTATAACCCTGAGGTCGCTGTTCTCGAAGTCGAGCACGGCCGCCGCGCGCTTGCCGAAGCTTCTGCCGCATTCTTCGATCATCCCGAACGCAAGCTGGCCGCCACCGGCATCACCGGCACCAACGGCAAAACCACTACGTCGTTTCTAACCGATGCTCTGCTCAACGCCGCCAGCCGCAAATCCGTGCTCATTGGCACCATCGAATATCATGTCGCAGGCGAAGTGCGGCCTTCGCTGCATACCACGCCGGAGTCGCGCGATCTCTTCGAGCTGATGGCCGAAGGTGCCGAGCGTGGCGCAACCGAACTTGTCACTGAAGTCTCGAGCCATGCGCTCGATCAGGGCCGTGCCTGGGGCATTCCGTTCGACGTCGCCATCTTCACCAATCTCACCCGCGACCACCTCGACTATCACCAGACGATGGAGAAGTACTTCGCCGCCAAACGCCTGCTCTTCGATGGCAGCATTTATCCCGCGCCGCGCGTCGCCGTGCTCAATGCGCACGATCCCTACAGCGATCAGCTTGCCGCCGCTGCGCGCAAGGCCGGCGCCGAGATTCGCACCTACGGCATCGCACAGGGCGACTGGCAAGCCGCCGCCGTCTCCCTCACGCCAGGCGGCGCCGTCATCGAACTCGAAACGCCCGCCGGCTCGACAAAGCTCACGTCGCATCTCGCCGGCGAGGTCAACGTGCTCAACCTGCTTGGGGCCTTCGCCGCGGCTCACGCACGCGGAGTCGCCTTCGATCAGCTCGTCGCATCGGTTCCCGCGCTGCGGCCCGTTCCGGGCCGGTTTCAGCCTGTCGATGGGGGCCAGCCCTTCGCCGTGATCGTGGACTACGCGCATACCGACGATGCCCTGCGCAATCTCACCGCGCTTGCCCGGCAGATGACGGCGCACACCGGCGGCCGCGTCATCACGCTCTTCGGTTGTGGAGGCGATCGCGACCGTACCAAGCGCCCGCGCATGGGCAAGGCTGCGGGTGAGGGAAGCGACTTTGTGGTGGCCACCAGCGACAGCCCGCGCAGCGAAGATCCGCTGGCGATTCTGGCAGAGATCGAGCCGGGCCTCAAGGCCACGGGCACGCCGTACACCGTCGAGCCCGACCGCGCTTCAGCGATCCGCATTGCGCTCGAAGCAGCTAAGGAGCCCGACGTTGTGCTGATTGCCGGCAAGGGCCACGAAAAGGAACAGATTCTGGCTTCAGGAACAATTCCCTTCGACGACGCCGAGGTTGCTCTTTCCGCATTGGCCGAACTAGGGTACGTTGGAAGGCGATGAAGCTCACGTTGGCAGAGGTGGCGGTCGGTTGCGGCGCGGTGCTTGAGGCGCCAGAGAGCGTCGCGCGCTCAGGCAGCATGGTTGTCACCGGCTATTCCATTGACTCACGCACCGTTGCTCTCGGCGATCTCTTCTTCGCTGTTCGCGGCGAGCGCCTCGATGGCCACGATTACGTTGCTTCCGCAATCGAGCGCGGGGCGGTTGCCGCTGTCGTCTCGCGTGCCAGGGTTGCTGGCCTGCCCGATGCCGCTCTAGCTGTTCCGCTGCTCATCGCAGAGGACCCCCTCGCCGCCATGCAGTCCCTCGCGTCGCATGTGCGCCGCCAGTGGGGCAAGCACGTCGTCGGCGTCACCGGCTCGGCAGGTAAAACCACTACGAAGGAAGCGATTGCCGCAGCGCTTGGCGCAAAATTCAACGTGCTCAGGTCGAAGGGCAATCTGAATAACGGCTTTGGTCTTCCACTGCAACTGCTGCGCCTTGAGCCCGAGCACGAGTTCGCCGTGATCGAAATGGGCATGAACCACCTCGGCGAAATTGCCGCCCTTGCGCGCATCGCCGCGCCGGACTGGGGCGTCGTCACCAACGTGGGCACGGCACACATCGAAAACTTCGCCGAAGGCCAGGCCGGCATTGCCCGCGCCAAATTCGAGCTGGTTGAAGCTCTGCCGGCAAACGGCATCGCCTTCCTCAACTGCTCCGATCCTTACGTCTCGCAGTTCGGCCGCGATTTTCGCGGCCGCGTCGTTTATTTCGGCGAAGGCCCCTGCGCCGATCCGCAGATTCTCTCTGAGAATGAAGACGCCGCGGGGCTGCACGTGCACTTCCGCGCGCACGGTCAGGACGCCGCGCTCACTCTGCGCCTGCTCGGCCGCCACAACGGCGCCAACGCCATGGCGGGCCTCGCCGT
>JBATYG010000410.1:0-1613 GCA_049673945.1 Occallatibacter sp. | reverse complement strand
CCGCGTCCTGTATTCTTGCTCGTGGATTCAAACCAACGAGCCCAAGAGGGACCGTGCGCAGATACGGCGCGGGCGGGGAAATGAGCATGTCAACATCGAGACGAGATTTTCTGAAGACGACCGCCATTGCCAGCGCAGGCGTCGCGCTCAGCGGCATTCCGGCTCTCGCAGAGCAGGCCGCCGTGTCGGCGCAAAACGCGGAGGCGCCGACTTCTGCGGTACCCGGAGCAGCTTCATACACGCGCGGAATCGGCCTTTACCCCGGGTTGCCAGCAGAAAATTTCAGCCCTGCGCTGGTTCCCAACACCACGACTTATCGCAATCTTGCTCTCCTGCGCCCCGCGTATCACTCCAGCAGCTACGACTTCAACCTCACCGCGCAACTGGTCACCGACGGCATCAAGGACACGCGGCTGCCGAGTTGGATCGTCGTCTCCGACAACACGCGCGGCCCGCTGCCGCGCACCGAGCGCGAAATCATCGTGAACCATGCGCCGATGAACACGCTCGACCTGCGCGGCGCACACGCTTTTGTCGATATCGAGATGGCCGGCGGCGACAGCGTTCCCGAGATCGACCGCATTCAGCTTTTCGTATTAGCCCCGCCTCAGACACCGGCGTCGGCGCTGAAATTCAGCGTTGCCATCTCGCAGGATGGCCGCACATGGCAGGAGGTCGGCAGTGTAGCCGCGCCCAGCCCTGCTTCAACCGCAGGCTATCCGCCGGATTTTGCGCAGCCGAACCAGTTCTTCACTCCCTCCATCCCGTTCAGCGCCGCAACCGCTAGCCGCTTCTACCGCGTGCAGTGCATGCTCGACGATTCCTCTCTGAGTGCGCAGGCTGCCGGGGACGTGCTCTGGCGTCTCGGCGAGGTAGCCTTCTATCGCGGTGACAAGCGCGTTGAGATCGGCGGCCCTTACAGCTTTACCAGTGCGTGGATGAGCGCCGGCATGGACGAAGAGTGGGTCTACGTTGATCTGGGAGCGGGCTGCGAAGTCGATCGCATCGCGCTGCACTGGATCGCGCGCGCCGCCGAAGGCGCCATTCAGGTTTCTGATGACGCGGAGCATTGGCGCGACGTTGCTTCGCTCGCCGGCCGCACCGGTCAGGTGGACGACGTGAGACTCCCGCAGCTCGAGCATGGCCGCTACGTTCGCGTGCTGATGACGCGACCGGCAACTCCAAACCGCTACCTCCTCAGCGAGCTTGAAGTTTACGGCCGCGGCGGCTTTGTGGCGCGTGCCCATGCTCCGGCGCTCGTGGATGCCGACGGCAGGCTGCCTCTCGCCGGCGGTGCGTGGCGGCTGCAACGCGCCTCGCTCATAAGCGCAGGCGGCGAAGCGCTATCGCAGCCGGGCTTTTCGGATTCCGAATGGCTCGTCGCGACGGTTCCCGGCACAGTGCTGACGTCTTATGTGAATAGTGGCGCTATCGCCGATCCGAACTTCGGTCAGAACCAGCTCTACATCTCGGACTCTTACTTCTACTCCGACTTCTGGTATCGCACCGAGTTCACGGCGCCCAGTGTTGACGCAAAGCAGATTGCATGGCTCAACTTCGACGGCATTAACTGGAAGGCCGACGTTTATCTCAACGGCGCAAAGCTTGGCCGC
>JBATYG010000409.1:0-6388 GCA_049673945.1 Occallatibacter sp. | reverse complement strand
GAGCGCAAGCGGTTCGCCGGGCACGGTGGGCGGCGCGACGGCAGGCGTCGGCGGTGTGGTGCTGTCAGTTGACGGCGCGGGGCCTGTGCCCGAGCAGCGTGACCCGGTGGTGGGTGGAACGATTCAGTTCGAGCGTGCAAAGTCGCCGCAGACGAGCACGTTCTCACCGCGCGCCTTTAACAACACAAACTCGTATGACTTCACGTATAGCCAGGGATTCGTAACCGGCACATCGGCGACTCTCGGGTGGAACAACAGCCGCGTAACCACGACCAGTCCTTTCAGTACATTCAGCCCCGAGGTTATGTCGAATTTCAAGGCGACCGTTACCCAGCATCTGATGCAGGGCGCCGGAATCTGGGTAAATAACCGTCTCTACTACGAGGCGAAGCTGAACCGGCAGATTACGAACTCGACGTTCCGCCAGCAGATTCTTACGACCGTTAACCAGGTCGAGAATATCTATTGGGTCGTGGTGAGCGCCTACGAGGATGTGCAGGCGAAGCAACAGGCGCTCGAGCAGAGCAGCAAACTGGCCAGCGACACGCAGAAGCAGTTAGATATCGGCACGATGGCGCCACTGGACGTGGTGCAGTCGAACTCGACCGTGGCCACGGACAAGCAGGCGCTGATCAGCTCGCAGAGCAACCTGAACTTTCAACAACTGATCCTGAAGCAGGCGATCTTTCGCAACCTGAACGATCCGGCCCTGGTTGCCGCGGCGGTCATTCCGACCGACCGTGTGATTCTGGATGAGCTGCCGGAGGAGCGGCAGACCCCGGAGGAACTGACGCAGATCGCCTTCAAGAATCGACCGGAGCTCGAGCAGGGAGTGCTTTCGATCAAGAAGGATGAAATCACCCTGCGAGGCACAAGGCAGAGTCTGCTGCCAACGCTGGATGTCTACGGCTTCTACGGGGCACAAGGCGTGGGCGGCGATTTCAATCCGAACTGCGGATTTTTCGGTCTTCCGTGCACCCCGGTCCCGTCGAGCGGCTACACGGATACGCTTGGCAATCTGGTCGATGGCAGTTCACCGGACAAAGGCCTGGGATTCAACTTCCAGTTGCCGATCCGGAACCGGACAGCGCAGGCCGACCACGCGCGCGCGCTGATCGAGTATCGGCAGGCCGAAATGCATCTTGAGCAGCTCTACACGCAGATCAGGATGCAGGTTGTGAATCAGCAGTACGCGCTGACCAACGACCGCGCGCAGGTAAGAGCTTCGATCGCGGCCCAGGACTATGCGCAGCAGAGCCTCGATGCGGAACAGAAGAAGCTGAAGCTGGGCGCCTCTACCACGGCCAACGTGCTGTTGCAGGAGCGCAACCTCGCGACGGCCAGCAATAACCTGATCACGGCGAACCTGACGTACGCCAAGGATCGCTCGCTGCTCTACGCGGTGCTGGCCGAGACCCTGCAGCACTACGGCATCAACCTGACCGAGGCTGCAACGGGCAAGGTCGGCACGGCCCCGGTGATTCCGGGACTGCAACCGGCGACCGACACCACGGTGGCGCCCACAACGCCGCCTTCGAGCAAGTAGTTTTTCAACGCGAAAGGGGACAGGTCCGGCCACGCGCCGGGCCTGTTTCGCTTTGGTTTGGTTTGCCACGCCTGAATGCTTCCGCACTGTGCGCTGCACGGGCAGGCTCCTCAAAAATGCCGACCCTCATACGGCTCAGAAACCAAAGGTCCGCCCTATATACTGAAGCTGCCCATGAGTGAACGGATTATTGCTTTTGTTGTGCAGTTCATCACGCACGTCATCGACATGGGCGGATACGCGGGCGTTGCCGCGCTCATGGGCATCGAATCGGCCTGCATTCCGCTGCCCTCTGAGATCATCATGCCCTTTGCCGGCTACCTGGTTTACCTGGGGCATATGAGCCTCTTCTGGGTCGCCACGGCCGGCGCCCTCGGCTGCAATCTCGGCTCCCTTGTCGCCTACTGGATCGGCGCCAAAGGCGGCCGCCCGCTGGTCGAGCGTTATGGCCGCTGGGTGCTGATGAGCCATCACGATCTCGACCGCATGACTTGGTTTTTCGAGAAGTATGGCTCGATCACCGTTTTGCTGGCGCGCCTTCTGCCGGTGGTCCGCACTTTCATCGCCTTTCCGGCCGGCATCGCGAAGATGCCGCAGCTTCGCTTTCACATTTACACGTTTGTCGGTTCGTGGCCGTGGTGCTTTGCCCTCGCCTACGCCGGTATGAGACTCGGGGAAAAGTGGCATACTGACCCGCGCTTTGAGCAGGCCTTCCACCGCTTTCACCTGGCTGTCGAAATCGTCCTGCTCGCAGGCATCATCTGGTTCATCTGGTCGCACATCAACCGGGCGCGCCGCGGAGAGGCTTTGAGCGCACAGGAAGATTGAGCCTCTCTTGAAGCGGTACACTGTTTCGTCTTACCAATACAACTCTCGGATTCCCTGGTAATCCGCAGCAACACAAATGAAGGTTAGGAGAAATGATGGGTAACGAAGAGCAAGGCGGCCAGAAGACCGCTCAAGCATTAGTGGCGCCCGCAAAGGGCAAACTGGGAGTGATGGTGGTCGGCCTGGGCGCCGTCGCCACCACGTTTATCGCGGGCGTTGAAGCCGTCCGTCGCGGACTCGCCAAGCCGATCGGCTCGCTCACCCAGATGGGCACCATCCGTCTCGGCAAGCGCACCGACAATAATTCGCCTCACATCAAGGATTTCGTTCCCCTCGCGGACCTGAACGATCTCGTCTTCACCGGCTGGGACATCTTCGAAGACAACGTCTACGAGTCGGCCGCGCATGCCAAAGTGCTGGACAAGGAAATCCTCGAACAGCTCAAGCCCTATCTGGAGACGATCAAGCCGCTGCCGGCAGTCTTCGATCAGCATTACGTGAAGCGCCTCAACGGCACCCACGTGAAAAAGGGCAAGAACAAGAGGGACCTGGCTGACCAGGTGCGCGCCGACATCAAGGCCTTCAGCAAGACCGTTGACCGCGTGGTGATGATCTGGTGCGGATCGACGGAGATCTTCCTCGAGCCAACGGCTGTTCACCAGTCCATCGAAGCCTTTGAAAAAGGTCTTGAGAATAACGACCCCGGCATTGCGCCTTCGCAGATCTACGCCTACGCCGCGCTCAGCGAGGGCGTGCCGTTTGCCAATGGCGCTCCCAACCTTACCGTCGATGTCCCAGCCATGATCGAGCTGTCGAAGCAGAATGCGGCCCCGATCTGCGGCAAGGACTTCAAGACCGGACAGACCTTCATGAAGACCGTGCTTGCGCCGGCCTTCAAGGCGCGCCTGCTCGGCGTTTCGGGCTGGTACTCCACCAATATTCTGGGTAACCGCGACGGCGAAGTGCTCGACGACCCCGAATCCTTCAAGACGAAGGAAGAGTCGAAGCTGGGCTCGCTTGAATACATCTTCCAGCCCGAGCTCTATCCCGACCTATACAAGAACATCTTTCACAAGGTTCGCATCAACTACTACCCGCCTCGCGGCGACAACAAAGAGGGCTGGGACAACATCGACATCTTCGGCTGGCTCGGCTACCCCATGCAGATCAAGGTGGACTTCCTCTGCCGCGACTCCATCCTTGCCGCGCCGATTGCCCTCGACCTGGTGCTTTTTCTTGACCTGGCCAAGCGGTCGCAGGAGCTGCGCTCGATCGGCATCCAGGAGTGGCTGAGCTTCTACCTCAAGTCGCCCCAGACGCGCGAGGGCCTCTACCCCGAGCACGACCTGTTTATCCAGTCGATGAAGCTCAAGAATACGCTGCGCCACATCATGGGGGCCTCGCTCATCACGCACCTCGGGCTGGAATACTACGACTAGAGCATCGCTCTGCCATGCCCGCCGGCATCGTCGGCGGTCAGCCCCGCCCCACCAGGGCGGGGTTTCGCCTTTCTGCCTCAAAACCACACGTATGCTACCCCCTCTTTGGCGACATCTAACACGAAGGGCAGGACCATGTGATTACGCGGGCGTGACCAAGTGGTGACGATTGATCCGCTTTTTCCTCCGCACACAGTGTGCAAACCCCTTCAAAATCAGTTGCCCAACGGTACAATCCAAGCTAATCGTGGCGAAAGCTGACATCCTAATGTTTGAAAAACCGAGCCCTGAACGCGGAGGTTTCTTCGAGCAGACCGCCATAGGCATTGTGCACGCCACACCGGAAGGGCACATCCTTCGGTGTAATGTACGTTTCGCCGAGATCATCGGCTACGATCCGGAAGAGGTCGCCGGGCTGACCTTTCAGCAGATCACGATGCCCGAGGATTCGATCGCCTGCACGGCCGCTTTTCGCGGCCTGTGGAACCGCTCTATCGAGGCGGTCAGTCTCGAAGGCCGTTACATCCGCAAGAACGGCACCAACGTCTGGCTCAAGCTCACCTCGTCGGTGCAATACGACTCTCAGGGGCAACCCTCGCACCTTCTCGCACTGATTGAGGACATCAACGAGCGCAAAATCGCTGAGCTTCGCCTGCTGCGTACCGCGCAGGCGCTTGAGAACCGCGAAGAAGGCTACCGCAACGCCTTCAACACCTTTCCGCAGGCCGTGCTCATTGCCCGCACGCGCGATGGCCGCATCGTCGACGTGAACCCTGAGTTCCTCACCCTGACCGGCTTCGAGCGGGAAGAGGTCCTCGGCCATACGTCGGTGGAACTCGGTCTCTGGGCAACGCCTGACGACCGCAAGAGGCTCGGCGAGGCTCTGGACCAGAGCGAAGGATGCCGCGATATCGAGTTGAGGATGCGACGGAAGAATGGCGAGCTTTTCTGGGCGGAGCTCTCGGCGGCCTCGACCGAAATCGAAGACGAGCCCTGCATCCTGTCGTTCATCCGCGACATCTCCGTCGCCAAGGCGGAAGAAGACGAGATCAAAAACCTCGCCTTCTACGACACGCTTACGGGGCTGCCCAACCGGCGGCTCCTCTGGGAGCGCCTGCGTCAGGCGCTGGTGGTGAGTGTGCGCAACCACACCAAGCACGCGCTGCTCTTCATCGACCTCGACAACTTCAAGCCGCTCAATGATGCTCTCGGGCACCACGTCGGCGACCTGGTGTTGCAGGAGACGGCGCGCCGCATCACCGGCTGCGTGCGCGAGGCAGACACCGTTGCGCGCTTCGGCGGCGACGAGTTTGTCGTGGTGCTCGAAGATCTCAGCCAGATTCCCGAAACCGCTGCCTCCCGCGCCAAGTCTGTTGGCGAAAAGATACTGGCGGCCATTGCCGAGCCCTACTTGGTGGACGGCCACGAGTGCCAGAGCGGCGCCAGTATGGGCATCACGATTTTTGGCAACAATGGTGAAACCGGCAGCGAAGTGCTGCAGCAGGCCGATATGTCGATGTACCAGGCCAAGGCCGCGGGACGCAACGCGATGCTCTTTTTCGCCCCCGCGCTGCAGGCCTCGGTCAACGCCCGCGCCGAGCTTGAAGAAGATCTGCGCCAGGCGATCAAGGCCAACCAGTTTTCGCTCTATTATCAGCCGCAGATCGACCACGGCCTGTTCACTGGCGCCGAGGCGCTGGTGCGCTGGAAGCATCCCACGCGCGGCCTCGTCTCTCCGCACGACTTCGTTCCGCTGGCCGAAGAAACCGGCCTCATCATTCCGCTCGGCACCTGGATTCTCGAAACCGCCTGCACGCAGATGGCGGCCTGGGCCAACCGCAAGGAAGGTGCGCATCTCGAGGTCGCGGTCAACATCAGCGCCCGCGAGTTTCGCCAGCCGAAGTTTGTTGAAAATGTGCTCAGAACCCTGGAGCAGGCAGGCGCCAATCCCAGGAATCTGAAACTTGAGCTGAACCAGAGCATCCTCGCCGGCAATATTGAAGAGGTGCTGGCCAAGATGTCAGAGCTTAAATCGCACGGCGTTCAGTTTTCCCTCGATGACTTCGGCACCGGCTACTCGTCGATGACTTACTTGAAGGTCCTGCCGTTTGACCAGCTCAAAATCGACCGCTCCTTCGTCGGTGAGATCCCCGTCGACCCGGTCGCCGGCGCTGTTGCGCAGGCAATCATCTCCTTCAGCAAGGCACTGGGTCTCTCGGTGATCGCCGAGGGCGTCGAAACCGAGGAACAGTGCACCTATCTCGCCGGCCTGGGTTGCCACACCTTCCAGGGCTACCTCTTCAGCAAGCCTCTGCCGCTGGGCGATTTTTAGCCGGACCTTTACCGCGGCTTTCTCCTCAATCAAGTACGATGCTGGCTGAGTGCGTATGTCTACTGCGCCGGCCGCAACCTCCGCCGTTGTCCTCAAAGGCTCCGTCCTGGTGCTCATCCAGTTCGACGTCTGCGAGGAGCTGCGCCTAGACAAGCTGCAGCAGGCTATCAACGCGCGAACGCTCGCGCAGCCCAGCATGAAACACACCGCGCCCTCTTACGTACGGTATGAGCGGCCGCCGGT
>JBATYG010000408.1:0-1828 GCA_049673945.1 Occallatibacter sp. | reverse complement strand
GCTACACGCTGGGCGCGGGCAGCGCGAACCAGACGAAGGGGGACGCGAATGGCGTGAAGCACGAGGCGGGCCCGGCACCGGCAGCGAGCGTGGGCACGGTCCCTGGCACGAATGCGGGCGGCTCTGTCGGGGGACTGAGCGCAGCGACAAGTGTGACGGTGACCTTTGCCAACTCCGGCTGGACGACGTGGTCGAGCTGCACGGCGAGCCCTAGCGTCTCGTTGAGCGCCGCGCCGTATGTGAGCAGCATCAGCAAGACGGCGGTGACATTCACGTTTCCGTCGCTGACGGGAACGCTCTACTACCAGTGCAACGGCAACTAGAGAGCAGAATCGCGCAAGGCAGCCTGCCGGATCGCCTGGATGCCGGCGGGCTTTCTTGTGCGAGGAGACTGAGCGATGACGACGAGCGGTGCGGAAGCACTCGCCGCGGCGAAGGTGTGGTTTCCGCGTCCGATCGAGATAAACGGCGCCGAGCTCAAACGCTGGGGAACGATGCTCGACCGAATGCCGGCGAGCCTTGGCGGCGGTACGGTGGCAATGGCGCTCGCGCAGATGATGCTGCGGGTGCGCACGCGCGATGGAAGGACCCAGCCGCTGCGCATGAACGCAGCGCAGCGCGTTTTCGAACAGAGCCGCGCTGAGCGGAACATTGTGTTGAAGGCGCGGCAGATGGGGATTACGACGTGGGCGGCGGCGCGATTTTTTCTGAAGACGATCACGCAGCCGGGTACGCTGACGCTTGAAGTCACGCACACGCAGGAATCGGCCGAGGAGATTTTCAGGATCGTGCACCGGTTTGTCGACTGCATGCCGGCGGCTCTGCGCGAGGGTCCGCTGAGGACGTCGCGGGCGAGCGTGCGCAGGCTGGTGTTTCCTGAGATCGATTCGCAGTATTTGGTGATTTCAGCGGGGGAGCGGAACGCGGGGCGCGGGCTGACGGTGCAGAACCTGCACTGCTCAGAGGTGGCGCGCTGGCCGGGTGATGCCGCGGAGACACTGGCCGGACTGCGCGCGGCGCTTCCGCCGCAGGCCGAGGTGATTCTGGAGTCGACGCCGGATGGCGCGGGCGGCTGCTTTTACGAGGAGTGGACGAAGGCCGCAGAAACGGGCACGGTGCGACACTTCCTGCCGTGGTGGCTTGAGCCGCGCTACCGGGCGAAGGCCGTGGAGCCGGCGACGCTGACGCAGGAGGAGCTCGACCTGATGGCGCGCGCAAAGCTCGATCTTGAGCAGATTGCTTTTCGCAGGCGCCTGCGCAGAAACTTTCGTTCTCTCGCCATGCAGGAGTATGCAGAGGATGCAGAAAGCTGCTTTCGCGCGAGCGGCGACTCTGTGTTTGAGCTTTCGGCAATTGAGGCGCGGCTGGCGACAGCGCCTGCGCCGGTGGAGCTGCGCCGGAATGGCCAACTCGCGGTGTGGCTGCCTCCGTTGCCGGGGAAGAATTACCTGGTTGCTGTTGATCCGGCAGGCGGCGGCGCTGAGGGCGATTACTCAGCCGCGCAGGTGATTGAGATGGAGACCGGGCTGCAGTGCGCCGAATTTGCCGCGCATCTTCCGGGAGCGGAACTTGCGGAGCTGATGGTAAAGCTCGCAACGGAATACAACCAAGCGTGGCTGGTGGTGGAGCGCAATAATCATGGCCATGGAATCGTGGCGCTGATTGACTTCAATCACAGATATGAGCGGCTCTATCGGCAGGGTGGTCAGGCGGGCTGGCTGACGACGTCAGTGAGCCGGCCCGCGGTGCTGGGGCGTTTCGATGCGGCGCTGGTGGATAAGCCGGAGTGCTTTCAGAGCCGTGCGCTGCTGGCTGAATGCCGCACCTT
>JBATYG010000407.1:0-6521 GCA_049673945.1 Occallatibacter sp. | reverse complement strand
GCAATCTGCGACTCGGCCACCTCGGCTTCTTTCGAGCCAGTGTAGAAGAGGAACTGGTCCACCTGGTGCGAACCGATATCGCAGAGGATGCCGCCGTACTGCTCAGGATTCCAGAACCAGTCGGGCCGTCCCGATCCACCGCCGGCATCGCCCGTGTGCTGAAATATCTGGTGCGGCGCGATGTTGATCGTCTGAATTACTTTGCCGATGGCGCCCTGCTGCACCAGCTTACCGGCGTAGACGGCGGCTTTCACCTCGAAGCGTTCGCTGTACATGATGGCGTAGATGCGTTTCGTTTCGGCGATCGTTTTGCGCACTTCGGCGAGCTGCTCGAGCGTGGTGATGCCCGGCTTGTCAGAGAGATAATCCTTGCCGTGCCGCATCACGCGGATGCCAAGGGGCGCGCGCTCGTTGGGGATCTGCGAGCTGAGCACGAGCTGGATCGAGGGATCGCTGAGGATCTCTTCCTGCGATTTGACGATCTTCACGTCCGGAAAGCGCCTGGTAAAGGCCGCCAGCTTGTCCGGCTCGCCGCCCCAGGCGGCCACAAGCTCGCCGCCGCCGCGTTGCACCGCTCCCACCATGCCGTAGATGTGATCGTGGCTGATGCCGCATACGGCAAATTTGATGTGATACCGGGGAGCGACTTCGCTCTGCGCGGGTGAAACGGCATCTTCAATCACCCTCCCCGATTCGGCGAAAGAAGAGTTCTGCGTCAGCCCCGTCATCATGGCAATCGATCCAACCGAACCTGCACGCACAAGAAAGTCGCGGCGGCCCATGAGCCAGCTCGTCATTCCACCCCCATCGAGAGTACACACGATTCAGATTTTGCTCGCAGCCGCGAAATTAATCTCAGGGGGCCCACCTGTCAAGCGCGCCCGGCAATTCGAGATCGGCGTTGCGCGCTAAATCAGATCGCTTGAAGCACAGCACGCGCCGCTTCGATGGTCGCGTCCACTTCAGCCTTGCCGTGCGCAGTGCCGACAAATGCTGCTTCAAACTGTGAGGGGGGCAGCCATACGCCCTGGTCGAGCATGCCCCGGTGGAAGCGTCCAAAGGCTGTGGTGTCAGATTGCGCAGCCTCATCGTAATTGGTAATCGGACCTTTGCTGAAGAACCACGTCCACATTGAGCCCACGCGATTGAGCGTGAGCGGAACGCCCGCACGGTCTGCCTCACGCGCAACACCTTCGGCGATGGCCTTCGTCGTCGCTTCCAGTTGAGGGTAGACAGTCGCCGTGTGTTCCTGCAGATAACTGACGGTCGCCAGGCCCGCAGCCATGGCCAGCGGATTGCCGCTGAGCGTACCGGCCTGATAAACGGGGCCCAGCGGAGCAAGCATATCCATATACCTGCGCTTGCCGCCGAAGACGCCAACGGGTAGACCACCACCGACGATCTTGCCCAGAGTCACGAGGTCCGCATCGAGGTTGTAGAGCTCGAGCGCTCCCCCGAGGGCAACGCGGAATCCCGTCATCACTTCATCCACGATGAGCAGAGCGCTCTCACGCTGAGTGAGAGCGCGCAGGCCCGCAAGATAGCCAGGCATGGGAGGAATGCATCCGGCATTGCCAACGACCGGCTCAAGGATGACTGCGGCGATTTTGCCGGGGTGGGCGTCGAAAGCTGCCTCAACTGCCGCAAGGTCGTTGAAAGGCAGAGCGTGCGTCAGCGCGGCCACTTCTTCCGGCACGCCGGCCGATCCCGGAATGCCGAAGGTTGCAACGCCCGAGCCGGCCTTGATCAGCAGGCCGTCAGCATGGCCGTGATAGCAGCCTTCAAACTTGATGATGAGCTTGCGGCCGGTGGCAGCGCGGGCCACGCGAATCGCCGACATGGTGGCCTCGGTACCGGAACTGACAAAGCGCAGCTTTTCGATCGCGGGATAGCACGCCACGATGCGCTCAGCCAGATCGGCTTCAGACGCTGTTGACGCGCCGAAGCTCGCGGATTTGCGCGCTGCCCGTTCAATGGCTTCGACAACCGGCGCGAAGGCATGGCCGAGAATCATCGGCCCCCACGAGCCGAAGTAGTCGATATAGCGATTGCCGTCTGCGTCGACGAGCCAGGCGCCCTCAGCCCGCTCGACAAAGGGCGGCGTTCCGCCAACGGCGCGAAAAGCCCGGACAGGTGAGTTGACCCCGCCGGGAAAGTAACTCTCCGCCCGCAGCTCGAGGGCGTGGGAACGGGTTCGGGTGGGCCTTGGATTGCTAGAGCTCATCTCCCGTTCAGTATAGAGGCCCGAAAGATGCTGAGCGTATGGGCCGATTTTGAACAGGCAGCCTGTAGGCAACTCGGTTCGACGTCCGTCAAATTCCTGCTAGAATCGAGCTTTCCGCCCGTCGTCCCGCGGTAAATCTCATTCCTGGAAAGCCGATTGTGCCCGACCAGACCAAAACCAAATCCGTGACATACGCCGATGCCGGCGTCGATATCTCCCGCGGCGACCGGGCCAAGGAACGCATCAAGTACCTGGCGCAGAAAACGTTTAATCGCAATGTGCTTGGCGGCATCGGCGGTTTCGGCGCGCTGTTCCGACTCGATCTGCAGCGCTGGAAGAATCCGATTCTGGTGAGCTCGGCCGACGGCGTGGGAACCAAGCTCAAGATAGCCTTTGAGTTGGGCGTGCATCACACGGTGGGCGCCGACCTCGTGAACCATTGCGTCAACGACATCGCGGTGCAGGGCGCCACGCCGCTTTTCTTTCTCGACTACTTGGCCAGCGGCAGGCTCGACCCCGAAGTGACCGAGAGCGTTGTGAGCGGCCTGGCCGACGCATGCAAGGCGAATGGCTGCGCGCTGATTGGGGGAGAAACCGCGCAGATGCCCGGCTTCTATGCGGACGGCGAATACGATCTGGCAGGATTCATCGTGGGCGTGGTCGATCGCGACAAGATGGTGACCGGCGTGGGAATCAAGGCCGGCGATGTGCTGATCGGGCTTCCATCGACGGGTCTGCATACCAATGGCTACTCCCTCGCGCGCAAGCTGCTGTTTGAGGTGGCGGGTTACAAGCCAACGCAGTACGTCACCGCCATCAAGGAGAAAGCAGGCGCTGCCCTGATGAAGACACATCGCAGTTATCTGCACGTGATCCAGAAGATGGTGGCCGCGGGCCTCACCACAGGAATGGCGCACGTCACTGGTGGGGGCATCACTGAAAATCTGCCGCGGATCTTGCCGAAGGGCACTGAGGCGCAGGTGGAGCTGGGCTCATGGCCGGTGCTGCCGATCTTCGATCACCTGCGCGAGCTTGGCCAGGTTTCGCAGGAGGAGATGATGCGCACCTTCAATATGGGTGTCGGCCTCATCGCGGTGATTCCGGCAGCGAAATTTACGCGCGCAAAGAGCCTGCTTGACCGCGCCGAAGAGAAGTTCTACGTGATCGGCCGCGTGGCGAAGGGCGAGCGCCGGGTTCATTACACATGAGTGACGGGAAGCCCGTTCGGCTGGGAATTCTCATCTCCGGCCGCGGATCGAATTTCGTCGCGATTGCTGCGTCGATTCGCCATGGCCGCCTGCCGGGCGTGCAGGTGGGCATAGTGATCTCAAACGTGGCGGATGCGCTGGGTCTTGCCGCTGCGCATGACCTCGGGCTTCCACATGAAGTGCTTGTATCAAAGGGCCGCACACGAGCAGACCATGATGCGGACGTTGCCGCATGTCTCCGCAAGCACAAGGTCGATCTCGTGTGCCTGGCGGGATACATGCGCCTGCTCTCGCCGGAGTTCATCGCCGCCTTTCCGGACAGGATCATCAATATCCACCCCTCGCTGCTGCCGGCCTTCCCAGGGCTCGACGCGCAAAACCAGGCCTTCGACTATGGCGTGACGGTCGCCGGATGCACGGTGCACTTCGTGGACGAACATCTCGATCACGGCACGATCATCCTGCAGCGCCCCATCGCCGTAGTGGATACCGATGACGCGCATACTCTCTCGGAGCGCATTCTCGCCGAAGAGCACCTCGCGTACACCGAAGCGATTGCGCGCGTGGCGAGTGACAAATACGAGATTCGCGGCCGGCGCTACGTGAAAAAGACGCGCTGACTATCGCGCTCTCGGAGCTGTCAAGCAAGGGCGTCAACCAAATCAACATTCAAGGTGTGTTGTTTGAGGGAATTGCCATGGCGCGGGCGATTGCGAAGTATTGACGCCACTTGCCTAACCTTAGAAGTAGCCAGACACGCAACAGCGATCCCGCACAGTACAGTTGGGCATTTCTCCCTCCCCCTACGAACGGGCGGGGAAGCCGTCGCAGGTCTGCGCGGCGGCTCCGGGCCGGAATCCATGGCGCAATCACGACACTGATTCCGGCACGGGCGTGCCGCCGCATCTCATGCCCGCAGCGACCGAAGTGAATTTCGGTGCACGGCAGAAAAAGGAACTATCGCGATGGCCAACATTCTTGTAAACATCGAAAAAGGAATCGAAATTGGAGCCGAAGACGCCCTGAAGTGGCTGACCGGCGCAAACAAAGCGCTGAAAGCCGCGCCCGAGGTAGTGGCGGCGCTGGCGACCCTGGTAGGGGCGCTCGAAAAACCGATGGCGGAGCTTGCCGGCGCGGCAGCGAACCCGCTTAACATTGCTCTCGACTTGCAGACGGTGACCGATCTGAAAGCCGCGTGGCCAGAGTTGAAGGCCTTCCTCGAAACCCTTGGCGTGAAGTTCTAAGCCATAACGCCAACTGCCCGAAGCGGCCTCGGAGGGATCTCCCTGGTTGCTTCAGGCAAATGAGACCCCACCAGCGGAAGCGATCAGTCCTCTAAGAGGATGATCTCGACAACGAACTGCTTGTCTTCCTCTGTGGCTCCACTCAGCAAAAACGAATTGGACACGGCGGCTTTGCCTTGCGCGACCTCGGTGATGAGATAGGAGCAGCCGAGCCAATGAGCTTCGGCAAAGTCTATCGCTGACCACATCGCGGGGTGATCGGGATGAGAGTGATAGAACCCGGCGATCTCAAGGCCCCGATCGCGCGACTCGCGTTCAATTTTGACCAACTCGATAGGAGCGATCTCGTAGCGATTGCGGGCTGAGTCAGTTCGCGCGTTGCCGGCGCGCAGAGAAGCTTCTACTCGCCATCCATCCGGCGTGGGGCGCCCCAGCAGCGCACCACAGCACTCGTGCGGATAGGCCTCTTCGCCGTGAGCGCGAAGCTCGAGATACACCGGCCGCGGCAACCTCAGAGTGCTCACCTATGCTTCCTCTGTCCAGCAGTCATTGGACCTCGCAACGTATGATTGATAGAGGGGATTCCGCCGGGGCCCCGCATCCATCTTCGCAGACGGGGAAGCTCAAATGGCCAGAAAGACCCGCAAACCAAGTTTCGATGAAACGCTCGCCACCCTTCGCTCTCATTCGTTCGATGTTGCGCCGTACTCCGGTATCGCAGGGGGCGTGCTGGCCAGCAAGCATGGTGTGGGCGCGGTGATCGTTGCCGGCCCGGGCGGGGATACGCCGGTCTCCTTCGCAATCAGCCCTGGCATCCTGGTGCGCGGCGAGATTGCCCGGTTGCTCGATCGGGGCTACCAAAAATTCATTAAGACTTCCCAATACGAATTGCCTGCGACGGCAGCGCAATTGCATGCCATTCATGCGTTTTCAGAGGAGCTGAAGCTGCTGTGCGGCGATGTGAGCCTGTACAACGAATCGCTCGGCACTACCAGCGACCTCTATCAATACGACCGCCTCAAAGGCCGGGAAGCAACCCAGCCTTCACCAGCCCGCCCCTGGGAACTGGCCGAAGGACACTAAGCTCCTCTGCCTCATGCGGGGAGCGCCATGGATCAGGAAGACAATCAAGCCGGCCGCAATCGCCGAAGAGACGCGCGTCACGCCGTGGATGGGCCAGCATCGCTGATGCTGGTGCATCATGGCGCCGACATTCCCTGCCGTCTCGTGGACCTGAGCCTTGGAGGCTGCCAGATCTACGCCGAAAAACCCTTCCTGGCCGGTCCGATGGTCCGCGTCGAGGTGGTCTTTCAAGTGATCGGCGAGGCCTTCCGTATCGCCGGAGTAACGCAGTGGACGCGCGGCAGGCAGCGGGTCGGCGTACGGTTTCTCGACGTAAGCGAGCGCAAGCGCAACGCTCTCATGCAATTGATCAAAGAGATAGAGGAGTACAACATGCGACGCGCCAGTGCCCTGCAGAATGCGGCGGCCGGCTCAGATACCGCGGAGAATGCCTAGTTTGGCGTTGCCGCCATCTTGGTCCGCGCGAATCGGCACTCAGCGCATTGGCAGTTGCGGCGCAGATAATCCCAGGAATAAATACCGGCTGAATGGCCGTCAAGCCAGTTGAACTGGAGCGCATAGCGGCCTACTGCGTGTGCGCTTGCCGGTTTCGAGGGCGGCTTGTACATCGGCAGCAGCTCCGCGGCCTTTCCTTTTCCCTGCCCGATCGTGCGGCCTTCGTTCGTGCGCTCATCCACACAGGTTGCGCAGGGGCACGCATCGCGCAGCCACGCGAAGCTCCAGGCACTCTTATGGCCGTCTTCCCAGTCGATCTCGAGTCCT
>JBATYG010000406.1:0-4860 GCA_049673945.1 Occallatibacter sp. | reverse complement strand
AGGGAATGACGCGCGATGAGGGCTTGCGGCTGGCGGCTGAATCGATCAAGTGCGCGATTGACGGGCAGCCGTGGGAGGGAACGGACTTTCACATTCTGATTGAGAACACGGCGGGCGCGGAGTGCTCGCTTGGCGGCAACTTTGACCAGGTGGCGGAACTGGTGACGTTGCTGCGGGCGCACGCGCCGATGGGCGTCTGTCTGGATACGTGCCATACGCATGTTTCGGGCTACGACATTGTGACTCCCGAGGGCTACGAGGAGACGATGAAGCTGGCGGCCGCGACGGTGGGGTTCGATGCGGTGCGGGTGTGGCACTGCAACGATGCCAAGGCAGCGCGGGGCTCGAAGCTCGACCGTCATGAGCATATCGGGCAGGGGAATATCGGTATTGAGCCTTTCCGGCGGTTGCTGAACGACAAGCGCTTCGGCCACTCGGCGTTTATCGCGGAGACGCCCGTAGACGAGCCGGGCGACGAGGAGCGCGATGTGCGGGTGCTAAAGAGCCTGGTGGGGTGATGGACAGACGCGATGGCCTTAAGACGGCCGTGCCCGTGCCTGCGTGGCTCAGTCCGTTGCTGCCGAGTTGAGCGAGCGCCTGCCATTTAGACTGAAAGAGTGATGGCGGACGATAAGGAACTGCGATACGATCCGGCGGCGATTGAGCCGAAATGGCAGCAGCGCTGGGCGGCGAATCCGAAGCTGTATGCGGCCGAGCCTCCGGAGAGCGGCAGACCGAAGTACTATGTGCTCGAGATGCTGCCGTACCCGAGCGGGCAGCTGCACATGGGTCACGTGCGCAACTATGCGATCGGCGACGCGCTGGCGCGGCATATGTGGATGCGCGGCTACAACGTGCTGCACCCGATGGGGTGGGATGCTTTCGGGCTTCCGGCGGAGAATGCGGCGCTCAAGAACAATACGCCTCCGCGCGAGTGGACGCTGGCCAACGTTGCCGCGATGAAGCGGCAGATGCAGCGGCTGGGTCTCGGCTACGACTGGGCGACCGAAGTGACGACATGCCTGCCGGAGTACTACCGCTGGAACCAGTGGTTCTTTTTGCGGATGTATGAGAAGGGCCTCGTCTACCGCAAGAAGAGCAAAGTGAACTGGTGCCCGGAGTGCGCGACGGTGCTGGCCAACGAGCAGGTGATTGACGGCCGCTGCTGGCGCCACGAAGACACGCTGGTTGAGCAGCGCGATCTGGAGCAGTGGTTCTTCCGCATCACGGCGTATGCACAGGAACTGCTGGACGGGCTCGACAAGCTCGAAGGCTGGCCGGAGAAGGTGCGCACGATGCAGCGCAACTGGATCGGCCGCAGCGAAGGCACCGAGATTGATTTCAAGGTCGAAGACCGCGCGGAGACGATCCGCGTTTTCACGACCCGGGTGGACACGATCTTTGGCGCGACGAGCGTGCAACTTGCGCCGGAGCATCCGGTGGTGGCGGCGATGGCCGTGGGCGATGCGGGGCTGAAAGCCCAGGTCGACAAACTGATCGAGGAGCAGAAGAAGGCGCGCGAGACGGGCGATGTGGGCAGCATCGAGAAGCACGGCATTCCGACGGGGCATTTTGCACTGAACCCCTATAACGGCGCACGGGTGCCAATCTGGGTGGCCAACTATGTGCTGATGGACTACGGCACTGGCGCGATTATGAGTGTGCCCGGGCACGATGAACGCGATTTTGAGTTTGCCCAGAAGTATGCGATTCCGGTGCGGCGCGTGATTGCGCCCGCGGACCCCAACGCCGAAGAGCCGGCGCTTCCGTTTGTCTCGGAAGATGGCGCGTTGATGAACTCCGGCGCGTACAACGGGCTGAGCTGTGCCGATGCGCAGCAGAAGCTCCAGGAGGTCGCCGCGCACGGTGGCTTCGGCGAGCCGAAGGTGACGTTCCGCCTGAAGGACTGGGGCGTGAGCCGGCAGAGATATTGGGGCACGCCAATCCCGATGATCAACTGCGAGCGCGACGGCCTGGTGCCGGTGCCGGATAAGCATCTGCCGGTGGTACTGCCGGAGAGGATCGCGATTACGCAGCAGGGCGGCTCGCCTCTGAGCCGTGTGCCGGACTTTGTGAATGTGACGTGCCCGAAGTGCGGCGGGCCGGCGCGGCGCGAGACCGACACGATGGACACGTTTGTCGATTCGAGCTGGTACTTCTATCGCTACACGGATGCGAAGAACGCTGGAGCGCCGTTTGATCCGGCGAAGGTGGGCTACTGGTTCGAGATCGACCAGTACATCGGCGGCGTGGAACACGCGATTCTGCACCTGATCTACTCGCGGTTCTGGACGAAGGTGATGCGCGACCTGGGCCTGGTGAAGAATGACGAGCCGGCGCGGCGGTTGTTCACGCAAGGCATGGTGATCAAAGACGGCGCGAAGATGTCGAAGTCGAAGGGCAACGTGGTTTCGCCCGACGACATGGTGGCTGGCTATGGCGCCGATGCAACGCGGATGTATGCGCTTTTTGCAGCGCCGCCGGATCGCGACCTTGAGTGGCAGGAAGACGGCGTCGCCGGAGTGAGCCGGTTCCTGGGGCGCGTGTGGCGGCTGGCGACGAAGTACACGCCGGTGGCGAAAGGTGCGCAGGGCGAGATAGCGGCACCGGCTGGGATATCGCTGAAGCTGCTGCGGAAGATGCACCAGACGGTTGCGAAGGTTACGCATGATTTTGAAGGCCGCTGGCACTTCAACACATGCGTAGCCGCAATCATGGAGCTGGTGAACGAAATGCAGGCTGCCGATGTACAGCTTGCGGCGGGTGAGGTTCCCGCGCCAGTAGTGCGCGAACTGCTGCGCACGCTGGTGTTGATGCTGGCGCCGTTCGCTCCGTTTCTTGCCGCCGAGTTGTGGGAAGAGCTGGGCGAACAAGGAGCGATCTTGCGCGCACCCTGGCCGAAGAGCGATCCCGCACTAGCGAAGGAAGACGAGATCGAGATTCCGGTGCAGGCAAACGGCAAGCTGGTGACGGTGGTGCGGGTGGCGGCAGACGCGAGCGGCGAGGCGATGGAATCAGCGGCGCTGGCCGATGAGAGAGTGCAGGCGCGCCTTGCGGGCAAGACGGTAGCCAAGGTGATCGTGGTTCCGGGCAAGCTGGTGAACCTGGTGCTTCGCCCCAGCGACAAGGACCCGTCGCCGGGGACCCCGGGTGTGAAATGAGCGCAGAACCGGCAGCGGCAACCACCGGCAGGAAACTGGCGCCGGTGCGGGGTACGCAGAAGCTGGTCGACCAGATGGGCTGGGTCTTTCGCCGGCCCCTGCTGGTGGCGATGGAGATCGCCTGGCGCTGGCTCTTCGGGATTCCCTTGCTGTGGTTGTGCTGGCGCGAGCTCCAAAAAATTCTTGCCGCGGTGCCTCCGTCGTCGACGGGTCTCGCGAATCTGGATGCGCAGAATCCGTGGGTTGCGGTGGTGCAGCTTGCAAACGTGTGGGAGCAGTATGCGCCGCACTTTGCCGCGGCTGCGGCATGGCTGGCGCCAGCTGCGGCCGTTGCCTGGGCAGTAATCTCAGGCGTGGGCCGCGCGGCGGTACTCAAAAGGATGGAGCCGGGCCTGCGCTTCAGGCCGATGGGCATGATTGCGCTGCAGGCGGCGTGGCTGGCGATGCTGGCGCTGATTTTCTGGTGCTGGTTCCGATCAATGCAATGGGTGGCGGCCACGCACATTACGGCGACCGGTGAAGCGGACCTGGTGGGCTACTCGATCTGGACGATTTTTCTTTCCTTGGGCTTCTTCACGCTGTGGGGCATGGTGAACTGGCCATTGTCTGTAGCGCCGATGCTGATGCTGCTGGAGCGGTGCTCCGCGCCTGTTGCCGTTGGGCGGGGTCTGCGGCTGGGCAAGGGTCTCTCGAGCAAGCTTACCGAGGTGAACCTTGTGATGGGCATCGTGAAGCTGGCGCTGATCGTGCTGACAATGGTTTTTTCGGCTGCGCCACTACCCTTCAGCGATCAGCTCGGGCCATCTTCATTGCACATGGTGTGGGCCGGATCGACGGTCTTCTATCTCGTGGCCAGCGACTACTTCCAAGTGGTGCGCCTCAAGAGCTTCGTGGAGTTGTGGCGCGTCTTCAGGGGCGGGGCGCGGTAGCGGGCTGATCGTGTGCGGTTGCCGCTTCTTCTTTCAGGAACGCATCACTGAGTGTACCCTTCTTCTGCGCCAGCGGAAGCAGCGTGGGATAGAACTGGACGAAGGTTGTGTCGACGGCGCCGTGCGCGGCGTGGCAGGTGTAGCAAGGCGCTCCCTGCGGGATGAGCGTGCCGTTCTTATCCGGTGAGTCGAAATCAAAGAAGGCCCACTCGCCGGGGAAACGCGCTTTGTCCTTGACGTGGACTTCAAAGCCCATCAGGTCGGTTCCCTGAAAATGGCCGCGCTGGTTGATCGAGCCCTTGCTGCGCGCTTCGCGGACTTCAAGAACCATGACGGTCTTATCGGGCCAGGTGCCGGTGGCGAGGAAGCTTTTGTAAGCCGCGGGATTGACGAAGACATTATCGAACATTGAGTGGTCCATCGCCGAGGCTTTGGGCGCGTAGCTCATGTCGATGCCCGAGGTGAGGTAGATCCACTCGCGGTAATTGGAGAGGGGAAGCATCTCTCCATTGGCAGCGTAGGCGGGCGCATCAGCCGATGCGGCGCGGGCGATTGGCGCGGAACGATGACCTACGACAAAGCAGAGGAGCGCGGCTGAGCCGCAGGCCAGCGCGGCGAAGGTGCGGTTTCGTGAAGGCAAGAAGGAGACTCCGTGTGCCGCTGGTCTAGAAGACCTTGAGGCGGATGACGAGATATTTCTTCGGGTCCTGGCGAATGCTTCTGACAAGCTGCTGGGCCTCGTCGAGGGTGCTGTCGGCGTGGTCGTAGAG
>JBATYG010000405.1:0-11003 GCA_049673945.1 Occallatibacter sp. | reverse complement strand
GGTTGAAGCTGTGTGCAAGCACGCTCACTTCGTCGTGGCCCTCTTCGGGCACCTGCGTGTCCCAGTCCCCGGCGGCCACCTGCTCGGCGGCGCGCGCAAGAGCTTCGATCGGGCGCGAGACACGCGCGGCGATCCACAGGCTGAATGCGATGGAAAGCAGAATGCCGGCGGAGGCGACGCCGTAGGCAATGGCGCGAATGTGTCCTTGTGCAGCGACCAGGCCGCTGCGCGAGAGGGCCACGGTAAGCACGGCGAGCACGTTGCCGCCGGAGTCTTTGAGCGGAATGGCGGTGACGTTGACGCTGTCTTCGCGGCGGTCGCTAAGATAGAGAATTCCGCTCGTCTGCCGGCCAGACTGGCGAGCCGCGTCGATGAGCGCGCGATAACGTTGGGCGCCCGGCACGTCGCCACCTGCGCCGATCAAATGCCTGGGGTCGAAGGTGACAGAAGAAGATTCGGCGCCCTTGCCGGTGGGTCCGTCGCTGTAAAGGCCAATCTGCATGCCGGGGGCAGCGGGCAGGTCTGAGAGAAATCCCTGATCGAGGCGTTTGCCGCCGATGAGCACAACGGCAGGCTGCGTGCCGCGGATGGCGCGAACCGCGAAGAGGCCAAGCGCGGTTGTGCCGTCGGGCAGGTCTTCGCGCTTGAGAAAGGCGGACTGCGAGGTTTGCGCGGCGGCGGGCTCGGCGTAACCGAAGCGCGCCGGCCACTGCGCCGAACTGATGACGTTGCCGTCGGTCCCGATGATTTCGAGAAAGTCGAGCTGCGCGGTCTGCGCCAGGGTCTGCGCTTCGTTGAGATAGGGGGCGGAGTCGCCGGATTGCACAACTTCAAAAGCCATGGCGCGCGCGTTGTCACCGGAGGCTATGCGCTCGACGGCGGTGGCAACTTCAGCGGAACGGTGTTGAAACTCGCGCTGGAACTGGCTGACAAAGAGCGCTGTCTCCTGTTGATCGCGCTGCTCAAAGACATGGCGAATACGGACAAGCACTGTCCATGCAACGGCGGCGACGGCGGCTGCGACGGTGAGAGAGAAGAGCAGCAGCAGCTTCTGGCGAAGGGTCATGGCACGTCCTCGAGGGAGACCGAAGCCAGATCAGGCGCCCCGCCGGCGCCGAGGTGCAGATCGCGGACCCGCGCGCCGATGGCCCAGGCGCGGGGCAGATCGAGGAGCGGGATGATGGTGTGGCGGGCAAGAAAGTCGCGCTCAGTCTTGTAGAGCGCCGCGGGAGTTTGCGCGATGACCGGGTCGCTTTCCCCGAATGCGCGTAGCAGGGATTCGAGTGTTCCGGCGTTGCCGGCGCCTGCAATGGGAACGGTGCGCAGCGTGAGCTGTGCCTGTGCGCCGGGCGTTGACGAGGCCTGCACGGCAAAGCCTGCTTCATGCAGGTTGAGTGCGATGCGCTGTGCGGCAAGCTGAATCGCGCTGCCGCCGCTGACCGCGAAGGTGAGGGGCGGCGCTGCGAGTCCACCGCGAAGCTCATGAGCCTTATTGATGTCGCGTTCCGTGGAGAAGAGGAATCCGTAGCCGGAAAGCGGCTGCGGCAGCAGGGCAGCGGTGATCTCGCCTTGCTTCTGGAAGATGACGTTGTGCAGCGCGCCACGGTCGATGGCCTGCGCGATGGCCGCGCGCAGCATGGGGTTCGAGAGTGCGCCGGTATCGGAAACCTGCAGGGCGAGCAGCGTGAGCGGCGGCGAGAGGGCCAGAGTAAGGCGCTGCTGCTGCGCCTGGCGAATCTGCTCGGCGGGCACTTCTACGAGATCGGCGCGGCCCATGCCGAGGTCGAGCCATTGGTCGTGCACGGAGCGATGGACGTGTATCTCGATGGCGTCGACAAATGGCCGGCCCTGCCAGCAGGCATCGTTCGCTGTGAGCGTGAGCACGCCATTGTTGAAGCCGGCGACGGTGAAGGGGCCTGTCCCCGTGTTGCCGGCGGGCGTTTTGCCGTCGGCGCCGACGGTGAGCGCGATGAGGAACTGGTCGCCCGCAAGGAGCGCAGGCAGGTTTGGCATGGGCGCATCGCTCGTGAACACAACAGAGGAACCCACAGCGCGGATCGCGGTCCACGGGCAGTTCGATGGGCAGGCGGCGTTGAGCGCGGCGACCGCGGCGACGGATGTGAGAGGCGAGCCGTCGTGAAAATGCACGCCGGGGCGAAGGCGGAACTGCCAGCGGTGATCGCCGCCATCGGAGTCCCATTGCGTCGCGAGAGCAGGATGCACGGCGCCAGCGGCGTCAAGGACGGTGAGGCCATCGAGAACCAGGCGGCGGGCGATGCCATCGGGCCGCTGCCAGGGCTCGCCTTCGATCTCCACGCGCAGCGTGCCCCCGTAGTGGGGCCGCGTGCGGGCCGCGGACGGCAAAGCGAATGCCGCGAGGAGGCCGCTAATTACAAGTTGCCGTAACACGGTCCACCTCATCCTGGCCGGTGCTGGTGCGGGTGATGGCGAGAATGCTGCCTGCGTTGGGCGTCGACAAGAGCGCGGTGACGGTTCCACCCATTGCGATTGGTTCGCTCGCGGGAATCGCTTCAAGTGCGGGTAACTCGTAGGCGCGAAGACTATCGCCGATGGCCTCGCCGGAGCCCGAGGCGACGATCTGCGTGCCTGAGCCGCAGCCGGAGTTGAGCGCGGCAAAATCGCTGCCCCAATCACGGCTTCCGGCGATGGGTTTGAGCGTGTTGTTATCGACAAGCTGGACTTTGCCGTCGATGCCGCCGATGAGCATCGCAGCGCCGCCAACCGGGCGGGGCATGAGCGCGGCTGCGTAGAAGGGCGGCAGCTCGACGGCGAGGCTTGGCGTGACCACGCCAGTGAAATAGTTGCGGCCGGCATTGTAGAAGGCCTTCAGCGCAGATGAGGCGCCAGCATTGTTCTCAAGAATCGGCCAGGGATCGTCGCTGTCGTGGCAGTGTATTTCCCAGCCGGCGGCGCCGGGACTAATGGTGTAGTTTCCCGCGCACGAGGTGCCGGCAAGCCAAGCTTCGAAGCCGGTTCCTGCGGCGGTTGGGACGAGCATGCCGCGCGGGTCACGGGGAAGCGGCCGGCGCAGCACGATGGGCTGGCGGGCTTCCTCGCGCCAGCTATTCTCCGCGCGGGTGTAGACGACGATCTCTTCGGGTGCAAGCGTGATGAGGCTGTCGGGAATTTCGAGCACGCTGAGAATGGGGCCGCCGGGCAGCTTGGCAATAAGCTGGCGATGCAGGGTAATGCCGGCGGCAGGCGCCGCGGTGCGCGGCAGATCGAGATCGACGTGCACCATGGCGACCTCGGTCTCCTTGCCTTCAATGATTTCGGCGATCCACAGGCGCTCACTTGCGCTTTCACTCAACGTGATGCGCAGAGCATTGGCGCTGTCGTCGCCGGCGCTTACGATTCCATGGGCTTTCAGGTCCTGCTCGAGCAGGCGCTGAATGGGGGGCAACTGATCGGCAGGAATGGTGGAGAGGTTGCGCACGGTGAAGCGCACCTGGCCCGGCCCGAGGATGGCGGAGACCTGGTCGGCAAGCGCGGCCGCCGGTTGCGCCCAGCGCGACGGCGTCTGCGCCGTGGCTGACAAGGCTGCAAGCAGCACGGGAATTGAGAGCAGCCTGATCAGCTTCATTGCATCTTTCTGCGCATTGCTGTTTGCGCGGATTATATCGTTTTTGCAGGGTGCCGCTTTTGTGGGGCGCTATGCGGAAAGACAGATTGCCAAGACACACAGCATGCGTTGCCACTTCATTTTCTCGTCCTTTGGTATGGCGCACGCTTGCGGGTTCAATGCGCCGGAGCCGGTTGCATTGGATGCAGCAAACCGCTGTTGATGATGTGGATCACTTCCTCCACGCCTTCGAGTTCGTCGTCGTAATAGCGAGGCGGCGCGGCGAATACGTATCTTCCATTGCGGCCCATCTCGCCAGGCGGAAAAGGTGCAGCGCTGACGCTAAGACTTTCATCTTCGATCCTCCGCCATTGGGCACGCGTGAAAACCATGATGGGGATATCTTCGCGTGGACCGGTCTCGTAACGTGGGTGGCGTATAAGGATCAGCGGCCCCTGTTCGGCACTTCCGTTGGTGCGGTTCTCGCCGTCCCAGGTTTTCTCGATAATCTTGAAACCCTTCCAACTGGCGGGGAGATAGAACCTGAAGCCGAAGATCCGATTGGTATAGATGACAGAGCCGGCGTGGTTCTGACCTGCAGGATTGCTGGCGGAAGGCCGACCGGGAGATGAGGTCTGCGAGCGGCATACGCTGGGCGCGATCGCGGTCATGAGCACGATCAGAGCAAGCAGCGGACGGGTTGCGCTTTTTGTATGCATGGCAAATCCTTTCCGTTCAATATGCCCTGCGGGGAGCGAGGTTGCGCTCCCGCGCAGGGGCGGTTTGCGGCTCTCAGTGGCCCGCTTTGGGTGAAGGGTCGTCTTCGCTGTCCATCTCCTGCTTCACAATGGGGGCGTTGGCCATGCCTTTAAAGACGTCGTTGGCGAAGAAAAACTTGCCATCGGACGGGACCATGACGACCTGGATTTTGTCCGAGAGGCGCTCGGCAATGATCTTGTTGATGAGCAGAGGCGACTTGTTGAGAAGCTCGGCTTCGCTCTTCATGCGGTCGGCGTCAGCCGCGGCGATGAGCTTGATGCGGCTGGCTTCGGCGTCGGCGAGCAGGTTGCGGCGCTGCAACTCGGCTTTGCTGTCGATGACCTTGGCTTCCGCGTCGGCTTCGGCGTTTTGGATGGTCGCCTCTTTGCGCGCTTCGGCTTCGAGCTTGCTCTGCTCAATCTGCTTCTGCTTGAGAGGCAGGGTGTACTGCATCGCGTCGGCTTCGCCCTTGGCTTCAACTACACGCGACTGCGCGTCGGCCTCGGCGAGCTTGACCTTCTGCGCCTTTTCGGCTTCAGCCTGCAGTTCGGCGATCTTCACCTGCTTCTGCTGGATGTCGGTGACGACGCCGAGCTGATCGTCCTCCTGCTCTTTCAACAGCAGGCCTTCGAGTCCCCTGGCGTATTCATCGGGCAACTGAATTTCGGAGAGCATGACCTCTTCGACGACGATGCCGTCGGCGGCGAGCTTGCGCGTGATCACCGCAGCGGCTTTGGCGCGGACTTCTTCGCGCTTCGACGAGAAGATTTCGCGCACGGTGTACTGCGGGGCGAGCTCGCGCCAGGCGCTCGCGACGACGGGCGGAACGATCTCCTTGTCCGCCGGCTGACGCAGGCGCGTCTGCGCGCTGGCCAGCTTGTTGGGGTCGAGGCGGTAGCGCACGGTGACGCCGAGGCCGATGTTGAGGCCCTCGCGCGATTGCACATCGAAGGCAGTCTTTGGCGGGCCAGTCTTTGTGCCCGGCTGGGTGAAACCGGCGGTGAAGAGATGGTCGCGCAGGTCGAAGAGCTGGACACTATCAACGAGCGGCGTAATGAAATGCACGCCGGGATAGAGCGTGCCGGGCAACGTTCCGCCGACCTGGCTGACGATGACGCCGCCCATGCCGCTGGGCACCACGACGATGCTCTGTGCCAGCAGAAGCGGCGCGCACGCGGCGAGGGCGAGCGCAACGGGCTTGCGCCAGGGGAGCGATTCCGCCTCTTCGCTCCACCCACGAAGAGCCATCTGTCCGGCTTCGCCCATTTCATCTGGGGTGGATTTGCGGAGCTTCAACCGCAGGCGCAGCCAGAGCGCGTAGAGTGGAATGCCCATCGCGACAGCCAGCAACAGCGCTCCCGCGAGGTTGAGCAACAGTTTCAATGCGAGCATTTGCGGCCTCTCTTCAATTGGTTGTGCTCTCTTCGTTGTCTGGCTCCCGGCCGTGGAGCGAGCAGCAGCCGGACCAGTCCGCCAAACGTCAGCTCTTCGAGCAGCAGCGCGGCTGCGACGGGCAGCAGCACTGCACCCAGACCTCCCATTGCGTCGGCAAGCAGATTCATCGCAGTCTCTTTCTCTTAGCGCGTGCCGGCAACCGGTAGCGTGGCGAGCGGCACTTCCTGCGCAGTCAACAGAGGCTGCGGCTGGGCGCCGGCGGGCAGAGCATGGGGGCCGTCGCCAAAGATGCGCGCGGTTTCTTCGTTGCGCTGGCCGATGAGTTCGACGGTGTCGCCGACGGAAACCAGCGGGTAGAGCTCTTCGAGGTCGGCCTTCGCCATGCGGATGCATCCGTGCGAGGAGGCCTTGCCGATGGAGTGCGGCTGGTTGGTCCCGTGGATTCCGTAGCCGCGGATGCTGAGGCCCATCCAGCGCGACCCGACGGGGTTGTGCGGTCCGGGAGGCAGAGTGATGCCGTCGTGCGCGTAGGTGGGATTTTTGACGCGGCGTGCGATCGAGAAGGTGCCGACCGGGCTGGGCGTGGAGGCCTTGCCGACCGCGACGGTGTAAACCTTCACGATCTGGCCGTCTTCAAGAAGGGCCAGTTTGCGGTCTTCCAGGCTGACCACGATTGTGCGTTTCACCGGCGCCTGCTGCGCCAAAGCCTGCACGGCAAGAAGCGCCACCACTGCCGCCGCCATCGCCAACCTGCCAAGGATCATTGCTTTCATTTCGCGCCTCCCGTGGTGCCATCGACTGCATGTGCCCAGAGGAAGTGCAGGCGGCGTGCCAAAGGAAAGTTATTGAAAATGAAAGAATTGCAGTTGGGGGGCTTGTGTCAGGCCAGACACGGTGTGGGTCGGCTGACACGGGTGCACGCTTTCCCGCCCTTTCAGCAGGACGCGCTGAAATGGGGGTCGGGCGATCACCTTTGTTTTGCGTGGAGAATCAGCGCGAGGACTTGCGGCGGGCGGTGCGAGGCCAGTACTGGAACTCTTCGTCGAAGAGCTCGCCGGTGAGGTCGGCGACGCGGCTGTGAAGGCGCGCCTGCGCGTCGGCGATGGCGTGGTTGTAGATAGCGGGGCCTATCTCTTCGAGGAAGTAGTTGAGCAGCAGGCTGGCAGGCAGTTCGCCAATGGGCTCGCTGAGATTCTCGTCGAAGTAACGGCGGATGGATGCGATGGCATCGGTGCGTGCCTGTTTCGAGAGTTCAATGGTCATGATTCGATTCCCACAAAAGAGCTTAACTGCGCAGACCGGCGGCGCCATTGCGGGGCCGAAAAATTATGCAGAATCTCACGGCGACATTTCTGCACGGTTGGATATACACTGCATTCCCGCGGCGACAAGGCGATGCGGGCGGGGCTTAATTGTGCGGCTGCTTTGTGCCGCGAAGGAGGGGCGATGCGGTTTGATGACAGGATTGGACTGGTGCTGAAGGGGAAGGCGCAGAAGAAGATTCTCGCGATTGCGCCGGATCACTCAGTCTATGAAGCGCTTGAGATGATGGCGCGCTACGACGTGGGCGCATTGATGGTCCTCTCCGACGATCGGCTGCTTGGCATCCTCTCTGAGCGCGACTATGCGCGCAAATGTGCGCTGCTGGGGCATACCTCGAAGGAAACCCGCGTGGCCGAGATCATGACGAGCCCGGTACTCGCGGCGAGCCCGCAGCACACGGTGGATGAGTGCATGGCGCTGATGACGCAACATCACTTCCGCCACCTGCCGGTGCTGGAAAACGACTTGGTGGTGGGGCTGGTGTCGATCGGCGACCTGGTGCGGTGGGTGATCTCCGGCCAGGAGCATGCGATCCAGGCGCTCGAGGGCTACATCACGGGGGCGTATCCGGCGTAGTTCTTTGCGCTACTCGTGGAAGCCGGGCAGCTCGACGCGCTTCGCAATGTGATCGCGGATCCAGTGAGCGTCCCACCATTCCTTGGGGTCGATCTGCACGCCATCCAACTGCATGGCGAAGTGAATGTGATCGCCGCCGGCCATTCCCGTCATGCCGCTGAGGCCCATGACCTGGCCGCGCTTGACCATATCGCCCTCATGCACGTTGATCTGGCTGAGATGGCCGTAGATGGTCTGCAGGCCGTAGCCATGATCGACGACGATGCAGTTTCCGTAGATGCCGAGCGGCGCTGCATACACGACGCGGCCGTCGTTTGATGCTTCTACGCCGACGTGCTGAGTGGAGGCGAGATCGTAGCCGAGGTGGACCTGCTGGTCAATCTTCTTGCCGTGGTAGAAGTAGCTGCGCAGATCGGCAAACGAGGCCTCGGCCTGCGCGTGCGACTGGCGCGCGAAGGGCTGTGACCAGAGAAAGTGGTCGGTGCTTTTGAAGCGCAGGTCAGAGAGCGTCTTATTGTTGGCGCGTCGCATCTCGCTGTTGATTTTGACGAACCGCGCAACGGGGTCGCCAGAGCCGCTGGGATCGAGTTCGTTGACGACCTTGTTCAGGAAGGCGTCGCTGATCTGCAGGTCGTGTTTGGTGTAGCGGGGCTGCTCCTTCTTCGGGAATTGATATACGAGCGGACTGGTGGCGTCAGTCCCCGTGCCGTTTGCGGCGAAGGCCACGGGCGCCGTCTCCGGTGGCATATTCCACGCAAAGGCGAAGAGCGAGAAGTAGCCGGGCTTGCCGCCGGGCGTGGGCCATGCGCGGAAGCGCTGGTCGCCCACGCGGATGCCCGCATCGGTGAAGTGGCCCGAGATGCTGAAGGTGGCGAGATCGGCCATGCCAAGGTAGAGGTAGTGCTGGTCGGCGTCTGCCGTGATGACCGGCGGCCGCGTGACGACGGTGACGTCGCGCTCGATGTGGACAGTTTTGCGCAGCAAGTCGTTGGAGGTTGCTTCGACGATCAGCTTCGCGGCGCCGTCTTTCAACTGCGGCGTCGTCTTCACGCCTGCGGTGAAGTTCCAGGTGCTGTCGGCAGCTTTCGTGGGCTGTGCGATGGTCCAGATGGAGGATCGCGCGCCATTCTGCTCAAGATAAGCAGCAGCCTTGCGGATGCCGCGCGGATCGCGCGCGTGCACCTGGACGGGCGTTGCCTGGCCGATGAAGGCGACCGGCGGCGTAAGCGTGAGCGTGGGCGTTGCCGACCGGGCCAGGACAAGGATGACAGGGACAAGAACGACGAGAGCAAGAACAGCAAGGAAGACTTTACGCACACGTCGATTTTATCGTGAGGCGATACGCCCACACGTTGACTGAAGGGATGCCCTACCGCCCGTCTGTTACACCCACTCGCCGCGGCGCATCAGCGGTTCGGCGGCGCCGGAAGCGGCGATTCCGTCGATATCCAATTCACTGGAACCGATCATCCAGTCCACGTGAATGAGGCTGTCGTTGGCGCCCTTGGCGGCGAGCTGCTCAGGCGTCAGCTTATCGCCATCTTTGATGCACGAGGTGTAAGCCTGGCCCAGCGCGATGTGCGAAGCGGCGTTTTCATCGAAGAGCGTATTGAGGAAGGTGAGGCCGCTCTGCGCGATCGGTGAGGAGTGCGGCACGAGGGCCACTTCGCCGAGGCGGCGCGCGCCGTCGTCGGTATCGATCAGCTTTTCAAGCACGGCCTGTCCGCGGGTTGCGTGGGCCTCGACGATACGGCCCTTTTCAAAGCGGACCTCAATGCCCTCAATCATGGTGCCCTGGTGGGAGAGCGGCTTGCTGGCGCGCACCGTTCCGTCGGCGCGATCTTTGTGCGGAGTGGTGAAGACCTCTTCAGTCGGAATGTTGGGGATGCAGTAGAGGCCGTTGCCGGCGGTGGTGCCGCCGCCCATCCAGAGATGGTCATCGGCGAGGCCGAGGCGGAAGTCAGTGCCCGGACCGCGATAGTGGAGCGCGGAATAACGCTTTGCGTTCATGAAGGCGGCACGCTTCTGCAGAGTTGCATCGTGCATCTTCCACGCATTCACGGGGTCGTCGTTGTCGACGCGCGAAGTCTTGAAGATGGCTTCCCACAATTTGGCGAGGGCGGCGTCGGGTTTGTCGCCGGGAAACATCGAGGCAGCCCAGGCAGGCGTGGCGCTGGCGACGATGGTCCAGTTGATCTCGTGGCGAGTGATGAGCTCGAGCGCCGGGCGGTAGGCAATGGAAACCGCGCGATTGGCGCGGCCCACTTTATCGGGATCCTCGTTCGAGAGAAGCATGGGGTTGCCGCCGGCAATGGCGAGGCGCGCGGCTCCGCTCTTGAAGGCGGCGCCCATGCCGTCGTAGAGCCATTTGGCGGCGTGGTCGAAGCTCTCGTTGGGGGCAAGGCGATAACGCATCAGCGCGGCTTCGTCGTCGGTGTAGAGCGTGGTGACGAGCGAGGCGCCGGCACGGTAGGCCTGTTCGGTGATGCGGCGCGCGAGCGGCATGGCGTCGAGCGACGCGGTCATCACAAGCTCCTGCCCGGCCTTGAGGCCGAGGCCGACCCGCACCGCGACAGCGGCTAGATTGTCGAGCTTCTGTTCGAGCGTGAGTTCAGGAGCGAGCACGGTATCGGCCATGACGGAATCCTCTCTGGCCTACCATTTTAGTGCGCCGGCGCAGGGGAGTGCCCGCACCGGCGAGGCGGCATTGAAGAGAGCTGGCTAGTGCCCGCCGATCATTGTCCGCGAATCATGGGAGCGCCCGCGACGTTGAGCCGTATGCGATAGATGCTGCTGGTTGCGGTGATGTAAAGCGTCTTGCGGTCGGCGCCGCCCCAGGCAACGTTGGCGGTGTTCTCGGGCACGAGGATGACGCCGAGGGGTTTGCCCGCCGGCGAAATGATCCAGATGCCGCCGGGGCCGGCGCTGTAGAGATTGCCTTGCGCGTCGAGCTTCATGCCGTCGGGGGCGCCGCGCCGCTTGTCATCGCTCACGTCGTAGAAGACTTTGCCGTCGCTCAGCGAGCCGTCGGGCTTGACCGTGTAGCGCATCCAGAAGCGCTTGGGTTCGGAGTTGCTGACATAGAGATACTTCTCGTCGGGCGAGAAGGCGATGCCGTTGGGCCGGGGCAGATCGCTGACCAGCAACTGCAGGGCAGCGTGATCGGGGGCCGCGCCCGGCTTGTGGTCAAGCGCGTGCGCGATGCGATAGACGCCGTTGATCTTGAGCTGCGTCTCCGGGTCGGTGTCCTTCTGTGTGCGCAGGCCATAGGGCGGATCGCTGAAGTAGAGCGATCCATCGGACTTGTACGCGAGGTCGTTGGGGCTGTTGAGCCTCTTGCCCTGGTAAGTGTCAGCGAGGATGGTGC
>JBATYG010000404.1:0-2135 GCA_049673945.1 Occallatibacter sp. | reverse complement strand
GTTCCTGCCTGTTACAACCCTGCCCATCACCACAAGAGTCCGGAGGATTCGGTTGAAGCGGTGCCCGAATTTTTTCGCGCGATATACGACGAGGCACAGAAAGCCAAGCCCGGAGCGCTGGTGGAATTTTGCCCTTGCGGTACTGCTTACTCCTTCTTCACCATGCCGCATTTCAACATGTCCGTTGCTTCTGATCCGGAAAGTTCGTTCCAGGTGCGCTCCAAAGGAAAGACGATTAAAGGGCTTATGGGCGACGATGTTCCCTACTTCGGTGATCACGTCGAGCTGAGTGACAATCACGACGATTTCGCTTCCACATTGGGGATTGGAGGAGTCGTGGGCACGCAGTTCGTGCTGCCCTCTTTAGTCGAGAAACACGGGCGGTTCGACCTAACGCCTGATCGCGCAAAGCTCTTCAAAAAGTGGCTTGACCTTTATCAGGAAAAGGGTCTCTCCCATGGCCAGTATCTGGGCACGCTCTACGATATTGGCTTTGATCTGCCCGAAGCCCATGTCATCCGCAAGGACAAGAAGATGTACTACGCGTTCTTTGCTGGAAACTGGAAAGGCGACGTGGAGTTGCGCGGACTGGACAATCGCGCATATCACGTCGTCGACTATGTGGACGGGAAAGACTTCGGAGTCGTCCGCGGTCCCGTCGCGCACTTGTCCGCAAACTTTTCGAAGCATCTCTTGCTGGAAGCAACACCGCAATAAGCTAGCTCAATCTCCTTGCGGAGGGATGGCTGGAAGTAGTCAGCAACAGAGATATGTGTTGATGAACATCGAGGAGAGAGCGCATGGAGCGTCGTTTTTTTTTGAAGGCGGTTGGCTCGGCTAGCCTGGCGGCAACAGTCACACCTGCGTGGAGCACGGACGATGGGTCAAAGTGCCAGAGCCCGGCCCCAGATTCGCCGGATGCTGAGACAGTTCCCGAGCAGGCTTCGCCCGAAACAATACTGTTGAAGGATTACCGGCCCAGGTCGCTTTACAAAATTCCTGTCACAGAAGTCCCCAAAGCGAAATTCCCAATCATCGATATGCATTCCCACCCATACGCAAAGACCTCAGAGGAAATCGCCCAGTGGGTCAGAAATATGGATGAGGTCGGGATTTCGCGGACCATCATTCTTTCGGGAGCCACGGGGCAGGAGTTTGACGATATCTACCGGATGTATGCTGTCTATCCCGATCGTTTCGAACTCTGGTGCGGCTTTGATTACACGGGCTACGACCAACCAGGATTCGGCCAGCGTGCAATCGCGACGCTGGAGAAGTGCCATCAGGCAGGCGCACGTGGGGTTGGCGAACTTCATGATAAGGGCAAAGGCCTCAATTCGGACAAGATGACTGCCCTGGGCATGCATCCTGACGACGCACGCATGGACTCTCTATTTGAGAGATGCGGCCAGCTCGGCATGCCGGTGAGTATTCACGTTGCGGATCCCATCTGGATGTACGAACCCATGGACAATCAGAACGACGGCCTGATGAATGCGTTTAATTGGCGGCTCGACAATCAGCCAGGCATTGTCGGGCATTCCGGAATGATCGACATCCTTGAGCGCACGGTGAAGAAGCACTCGAGCACAACGTTCATTGCCTGCCACTTTGCCAATCTCGACTACGATCTGACACGCCTGGGGCAATTACTGGAAAGGCATCCTAATTTGTATGCCGATATTGCCGCGCGATATGCGGAAACAGCTCCGATTCCCCGCTTTACTTCTCAATTTTATGCGAAATACAGCGACAGATTACTCTACGGGACTGACATGGGATTCGAGAAATCCATGTATCGAGTCACCTTCAGAGTTCTCGAGACACTCAACGAGCACTTCTACGAAACCGAAATGTTCAGCTACCACTGGAGCCTGAACGGTTTCGGGCTGTCGGACGAAATACTGCAGAAGGTTTATCGCACAAATGCAGACAAAATAATGGCATCTAGAGAGCCGGTTCGGGCCTGAGCTCGCCGCACGCTGGCTCTAAGACAGCAATTCCCCTTGCACAGAGATCCACAAAGGAAAAATGGTGAACGTGAAATTCATAGCTATCCTTACGCTGTCGATGTGTGTTGCCGGTGCCGCAGCCCAACCCAATTCCTCATTCTACGTTTCAACGAATGGCAATGA
>JBATYG010000403.1:0-12197 GCA_049673945.1 Occallatibacter sp. | reverse complement strand
TTGCTGGCTGCAACATCAGGCCTTCGCTGCACGTAGACGTAAAGATAAAAGACGCACAGCGCCGTCATGATGACGGGAACCGCAGCCGCTTCGAACCCTGCCAGCGCGCCGCGGACAAAGCCTGAATCTATCTTCAGGTCGTGAACGAGTTTGAGGTAGATCGCCCACGGCACCGCACCCGTCGAAACAATTCCCATGGCGCACAACGCGAGTGCAATCCATGCTCGCGCGCCGCCCTTCTTCCACAGCATCATGCACGCGGGCAGCGTCAGCAGAACGATCCGCGCGTCATACACCCGATGGTAGATGGCGATAATGGGCAGGATCGAAACAGGAGCAAGGGCAAACCACGCCATCTGCTGCGAGAATGGCGTGCGCAGCGTCTTGATCGTCCATACGATCAGAATTGCCCCGAAGACCGCGTAGGAAATCGGGTTATAGAAGTGGGGATCGTCGCGGATGAGGCTGAGCGGCGCCTGCAGGTTCGTGATCATGGTGATGCCGTGCGATCCCTTGCTCGCGGGACCCGGATCGTTCACATCGCCGTGAGCCGAAAGGCTGCTCATATTCTGCCGGAACTCCTGCGTCCAGCCAGGAGCGATGGTGCTGCACCACAGCACTGCCGGCATGCTCATCACCACAATGGCGGCGAGCGTCATCCACGCGCGCTTCCGGTTGGGTCGCCCCGACAACAGAAAATAGACCCACACCAGGCCCCCATCGTGGGGCTTCAACATCAGGCTCAAGGCAAGCAGAAGCACGCCCGCGGCCACGTAGCGCTGCCGCAGAAAACACCACGCCGCGATAACACAGAAGCTGATCGTGATTCCGGCAGGGTTTGCCAGAATGAGCAGCAGTTCGCTGGTCACGAGCGTGAGCGTCACCAGCGCCGCGGCCACAAGTGGACTGAACTCCGCAGCAACATCCCAGATCAAAACCGACGCCAGAATAAAGGCTCCCGCAGTGAAGGCGAGCCAGAGCACATGCGCCGGGCCAAACGGCAAGAGCGCAAAGGGCACGGTGAGCGGAAGCGCCGTTGGAAGGTAGTTGTAGCGCGACTCGCTCCTCAAATCCGGGGGCGTCGCGGCGCTCTCACCACCTTCGTCCCGATAGAGGCCCTCGAGCACCTTCGGCTGATAAGGATCCTTGCCCTCTAGCAAGCCGCGCGCGCTGAAATAAACGAGCCGGAAGTCCGCCGTCGTCCTGGGCGTCGCGTACTGCAGCACCAAGCCCATTCCAAGAAAGATGATCGCCCCGAGAAAAACCAGGCGGACGCCGTCGGCTCGCGTTCCCGTCATGCGCGTCCCCCTGCGCAGCTTCGATCTCTTTTAAACACCCAGCTCTTGCCGGATCGCATCGGCGATCGCCTCCGCGTGCCGCCGCATCGACGCTTCATCTTCCGCCTCAATCATCACCCGCGCCAGTGGCTCGGTTCCACTGTACCGGATCACGACGCGGCCTGAATCTCTAAGCTCGTCCTCCGCGGCCTTGATGCGCGCAGCCACAGCAGGAATGCTCTCGAGCGGCTTCTTCTCGCGGACCTTCACGTTCACGATGACCTGCGGAAAAACCTTCAGGTCCGCCGTCAGTTCATCCACCCGCTTCCCGGTGCGGGCTACCAGGTCGAGCACGGTGAGAGCCGTAAGCAGACCATCGCCCGTCGTTGAAAGATGCGGAAAGAGAATGTGCCCGGACTGCTCGCCGCCCAGAGCGGCATCGTGCTTCTGCATCATCTCAAGCACGTAGCGGTCACCCACCGGCGCACGCAGCATGCGGATCGACGAGTGCTTCAAAGCCGCTTCAAGCCCCATGTTCGACATTGTCGTCGCCACAACAACATCGCCGGTCAGCAGCCCGCGCTTCTTGAGGTCGCGCGCAGCCATCAGCAGAATCGCATCTCCGTTGATCACGTTATTGTGCGCGCCGGCAAGCATGCAGCGGTCTGCATCGCCGTCGAAAGTTACGCCCGTCTCTGCTCCGCGTGCCTGCACCTCGCGCGCAACCCAGTCAGGATGCAGCGCGCCGCAACCGTCGTTGATGTTGCGGCCGTTTGGCTCGATATTCCTCAGCGTTACATCGCCGCCAAGCCTGCGAAACAGCTCGGGCGCAATCGCCGCCGCGGCGCCGTTCGCGCAGTCCACCACGATCCGGAGCCCATTCAATTGCAACCCCGGCATCGAATCGATGAGAGATTGAATGTAGTCGGCCTGCAGTGCTGGATTGTCCTCGACCGCAGGCAGGCTGGCCGGGTTCGGCGCCTTCACAGCCGCGGCGTGGCGCAGAATCTCATCCTCGATGCCCAACTCAAGCGCATCCGGCAACTTGAATCCATCGCCGCCAAAGAGCTTGATGCCATTGTCGTGCCACGGATTGTGCGATGCGGAGATCACCACCCCGGCCTGAAAGCCATGCGTTCGCGCGAGAAAGGCAACGGCCGGCGTCGGCACCACACCTGCGCTTTGCACCTCCGCGCCCGCTTCGCGCAGGCCGGCCGCAATGGTTGCCGCGATCCACGGGCTCGACTCGCGGGTGTCGCGGCCTAGAATCACGCGCGGCGCCTGGCTCGCCTTGCGCAGGGAGTGGCCCAGCGCGAGGCCGCTCGAAAAGATCGTCGTTGCATCCAGCGGCTGCTCGCCCGCGACTCCGCGAATCCCATCTGTTCCGAAAAGCTTTCGTGCCGTTGATCCGTTCATAGTCTCATTTCTTCTTTGGTCTGCCTTTCTTTCCCGCGGCTGCGCTTGTCTCTTCAACGCGGCTCACAAACGAGCCCTCACCCAGCCGCGCGGTCACGCGATCGCCATGCGCAAGCTGCGCGGCCGACCGGATCACCACTCCATCGGGCCCCTGCACCAGGGCATAGCCGCGATCGAGCACCGCAAGCGGCGATAACGCACGCAGCCGCCCATCCACGGCTTTGAGGCGCGCCTCTTCTGTGCGCAGTGTATGCTCGAGCGACCGCTCCAGCCGCACACGCACCTGCGTCACCCGCTCGCGGGCGCGTCCAAGCTCCTGGCGGGGATCATGCCGAAGCACCTTCGCCGCAAGCTCTTCCGCATGCCTGCGCCTTCCGCGCAGTTGATCGAGCACCGCGCTCTCGACGCGAAACGTGACCTCATCGAGTTGCTGATTGAGCCGCTGCAGATGCCCTGTCATCCGCCAATCGCTGCGCTCCGCATGCAGACTGTCCATCCGCTGGCGCGCCCGCAGAAGCTGAAATCGCGCGCCGCGCTCAAGCCGCTGGGCAAAGTGCGCCAAGCGATCCTGAACCTTGTGCTGTGCTTCGGTGATCAGCTCGGCTGCCGCTGAAGGCGTAGGGGCGCGCAGGTCGGCGACAAAATCCGCGATCGTAAAGTCCGTCTCATGGCCCACGGCAGAAACCACCGGCAATTGCGCCGCCGCAATGGCGCGCGCTACCCGCTCGCTGTTAAACGCGGCAAGATCTTCAAGTGATCCGCCGCCGCGCGCCACCACAATCACATCGACCAGTCCCGACGCATCCAGCAATGCAAGCGCCGCTGCAATTTCTGCAGCCGCCGCGTCACCCTGCACCGCCGCCGGATAGACGAGCACATTCAACCCGGAGTGGCGCCTGCTCACGATATTCAGGAAGTCTCTAATCACCGCGCCCGCCGGCGAGGTGATGATGCCCACGGTGCGCGGAAAGGCCGGCAGCGGCCGCTTGCGCTCGGCATTGAAAAGACCCTCGCCCTTGAGCCGCTCTTTTAACTGCTCAAACGCCAGTTGCAGCGAGCCTGCGCCTACCGGCTCCATAGCCTCGCCGACCAGTTGCAGTTGCCCGCGCTGCTCGTAGACGCTCACCCGCCCGCGCACCAGCACGTGCAGCCCGTCTTCCGGCCTGAAGCGCAGCAGCAGCGCCTGACGTCGAAAGAGCACCACCGGCAATTGCGCCTCAGCATCTTTCAGCGTGAAGTAGAGGTGTCCCGAAGGGGCAGGCCGGCAGTTTGAAATTTCGCCCTCCACCCAGATATCCACGTAGCGCCGCTCAACTATCGAGCGAATCTGCTCGACCAGTGCGCGCACCGGCCATACGCGGCGCGCCGGCGCCTCTTCTTCAAACGAGAAGCCCAGTTGCATCGAGGATGGATCGGGTTGAATCACCAAGGTCGAGTGTAATTGCTGGCCCCGAACTAAAACCTGGACTACTTCCTTGTGGCGAGCATGGCTCGCAGCAGGGCCCCAACTTCCTTCGGGCGGTTCCCCGCGCCGGCCAGCGCCGCGGCGCCGCCGGCGTAGAGCGCTTCCATCTCCCGCGCGAGGTCCGTGCCCTGCGGCAAGCCAAACATGCCCAGCACACCGGCAAGCTTATGCGCCGCGGCCATTGCCTGCTCGCAGAGCTCAGGCGTCAGCAAACCCGCCTCATGCGCCGCGCCCGCGGATTCCAGCACCGCGACGCGCTCTGTAATCTGCGGCAAATATTGGGCCCACAGGCGATCCATCGCCTCGGCAATCGATACCTGTTGCGACTCATCCATCGGCGCGCCTTCTAGGGTGCATCGACCTATAGGGACGAGCGGCGTTGCGAGGGGATATTCGTCCAGACGAAGCGGAGGCCGCCGTCTGTGGCGGGTCCACAGTCAAGGCCGACAATGAAGTATGGGCGGATATACGCCGCAACCCTTCGGGCCGGGGCCATTTTTCCCCATTTCTTTGTCGCTCGTCGATAAGAGACCCCTGGTATCTGTCACTCCTCACTTCGCGAAATGAGAAAAAATGGCTCCCGGCGCCACTCATCCCTATAGGTCGATACACCCTAGGACCATCCCAGCACATTGGCAATCTGTGTTGGCAGCGTAAGGGGATCGAACGGCTTCACCAGCACCGCCTGAATGCCGAGATTGGCAAACCGCGCGCGGTCGTGCGCCTGCACCTTCGCCGTCAAAAACAGCACGGGAATTGTCGCTGTGGTGGGGTTCTTCTGCAACTCGCGGAATGTCGTCGGCCCATCCATCCCAGGCATCATCACATCCAGCAGAATCGCGTCGGGCCTGTACATGGCTGCGCGCGTCAGTCCCTGCGCTCCGGAGTTGGCCACCATGACCTCCCATCCTGCAACGGTCTCGAGACTCATCGCTGCGATTTCACGAATGTCGTCTTCGTCATCAATGATCAGAATGCGGTGCGCCATTTGCCCAAAGTCTCCACGGCCGCCCAGGGTGCCGGCCAACGTTCAGCGGCGTTTGATGCCGGCCGAGAAAAGAAAACCCCACCGGGAAGGACTGGAATTTGCTGCGATGCGGATCTGCCTGCGAAGCATTGCGCACCCGCGCGTCACGAACCACGAACACCGGAAACATCCGGCACTGCCTCTTGAATCGCCTCCATCGGCTGGTTGCCGCGCAGCACAGTCAGCAGCAGCGCTTCAAGCTGCTCAGGTTGCACGCGCGCCTGCTTGAGGAACGCCGTAGGTTCCGGCACACCCTGGCCACTATTCGCTGTATTGAATGCGCGACCAGAGTACAACACGAGGATTGTCCGTGTCAGACTCTCCTGCTCGCGCAGCCACGCAACAAGCTTCAGTGCAGAAGCATCCGGCAGGTCCACATTCAGCAGAAGCAGATGCGGCTGCAGCGATCCGCATTCATCGGTGGCCTGCTGCATCGTGCCGGCGAGGCGCACGCTCGAGCTCTCCCACGAGAAGGCCTCGGCCGCTTTTCGGGCGATTGTCTCGTCGTCCTCAACCACCAGCACCCGCGCCAGCTCGCCCGCCGAGCCCAGCACGCGCATCAGCTCGGTGATCTGCGCGCCCGCATTTATATTTCTGCCAATTGCGTTGCGCGCGCCATCGTGTGCCTGCTGTGTATCCAAGCTCAGCACGATCACCGGTGTATGCGCCTCGGGGCTTGCGCGCCGCAGTTGCGGCAGAAGCTCCCAGCCATTGATGGCCCGCAATCCGCTGTCGATCACGATGGCTTCCACGCCGTCGTGCGCCTGCACCAGGGTCTGCTCCACCGTCGAGGTTTCAACGATGCGGTAACCGTGATCGGCGAGCTGCGCGCCAATCAACGGCTTGGTCGCGCCGGTGTCGCTGGCCAACAGCACCTGGCCCTGTCCGGGTGAGTCCACCTGCGTCTTGGTCTTGGCCGCAGCCGCGGGATGATAGGGCAGAAAGACGCGGAATGTCGATCCGCGAATCGGATTCCGCTCTGCCCAGATACGCCCGTTATGCTGCGAAACGATCGCGCGGCAGATTGCCAGGCCTAATCCGCTGCCGCCCTTCTGGCGTGAGTCTGAAGCATCCACCTGCTGAAAGCGCCCGAAGATCGCCTCCAGCTTGTCTGCTGGAATGCCGCGCCCCTGATCGATCACCGAAAGTGTCACGCCACTCGACCCCGGCCGCAGCATGATCGACACCGCCGAGTTGGGCGGTGAGAACTTGACGGCGTTCGACAAAAGATTTGTGAGCACCTGCAATAGTCTGTCAGCGTCGGCCGTAATCTCCACCTGCGTCTTGTCGTGAATCAGCAACACTCCGGCCGCTTCGGCCATCAACTGCATGCCGTCCATTGCCTGGCGCACAATGTCGGCCATCTGCAGCGGACGGAAGACCAGCGGCTCACGTCCGCTCTGCGCGCGCTCAAGGTCGAGAATATCGTTGATGAGCCGCACCAGCCGATCGGAGTTGCTCAACGCAATCCGCAGCAGGTTCGTCGCCTTCTCGCTGATGTCGCCGAGAATGCCCGATGAGAGCAGGCCCAGCGCGCCGCGGATCGACGTCAACGGCGTGCGCAGCTCATGGCTCACCGTCGATACAAACTCGTCTTTCAGGCGATCAAGCGCATAGCGCTGGCTGATATCGCGGAAGCTCAGCACCGAGCCCGAGTAGCGCCCCAGGTCGAGAATCGGATTGAGAAAGTACTCCGCCGGAAAGTCCGAACCGTTCGCGCGGTAGATCGTATCCTCGCCCGTCGACGGCACCCGGCCCGTTGCGGCGCGCAGCAGCGCGCAATCCTTGCCGCACTTTTTGCCATTCGGCGCAGAGCCGTGCACAAGCTCATGCACCGGCTTGCCGATGAGGCTCGCCACGGGCGCGCCCAGCAGCCGCGTCGCGGCGGGATTGGCAAAGCGCACCAGCCCGTTGCGATCGACACCGCAGATGCCGTCAGCTACCGAGTGCAGCAGAATCTTCTGCTGGCGGCTCAGTTCCTCGGCGCGCTCTCGTTCGCGCGTCCGCGCCAGCATCTGGCCCAGCGAGGCCGCCACCGTCTCCATCGCCGCCGTCGTTTCGCGGTCTTCGCGCAGTCGCAAATGGCAATAGAACTCAAGCACCGCCAGCACCTTGCTGCCCACCTGCACCGGCGTGGCCCAGCCAGAAACCATCTTGTGCCGCATCGCATTCTTCACGCGCGCATCGGCGCCCACCTTTGACAGGTCAGAGATCCAGACCAGCCGGCCGTCCTGCCACGCGCGTCCCGGCAGGCTTCCGCCCGGCGCGATGGTCGTGCCCATGCTCTCCTGGATGAGCGCCTCGGCTTCCCTGCCCTGAACGCCCCACGCCGTGCTGAACTCGAGGCGATTCTCGTCCTGGTTGATATCCCACTTGACGGCGACATCCCAGCCCTGCGAGGCGCAAAGCGCTTCAAGCACGCGCATCGCCGCCATCTCGGACGAAACATTCTCGCCGACAATCTGGGTCACGAGCAGTTGCAGCGCCAGCCTGTGCTCCCGCTGCTTCTGCTGCGTCACGTCCCGCACCAGGCACTGCACTGCCATCGCTTTGCCCGCGCGGCGACGCTGATGCAGGCTCAGCTCCAGTTCCTGCGCGTGACCATCCGGCGTTTCGTTGCGAATCGGAGCGCGGTCGATGGTTTCCCCATCGAGCACCCGGCGCAGCAACGCAGCGGCATCGGCGCGGCTGTCTGCACTGAAGGCTTCCTCAAAAAACTCCCGCTCCGGCGATGCCTGGTTCTGCGCAAAGCAGCGCTTCCACGCAGGATTGACGTAGAGAAATCTACCCGTCAGGTCGAGCGTCGCGATCATCTCGCTCGAGTTCTCAAAGACGTCGCGGTACCGCTCGCGCGCGTCCGCCTTCCACTGGTCCTTGCGCGAGGTCGTGGTCTGATCGAGCCCCACCGCCACCAATCCCGCCGCTTCACCTTCCTGGTTGCGCAGCGTCGAGAGATGCAGGCGCACCGGGAAGAGCGCGCCATCCTTGCGACGCAGTTGCGTGTCAAAATTTGGAGCCTGGCTTGGCGGCAGCGCACGCACAATCTCCTTGAAAGCCTCAAGCCGCCCGGCGCGGCTCTGCTCGTGCGCATGTTCGATGCCGCACAGCCGCTGCATCTCCACCACGAGACGCGCGCCCTCGCTCGGAGCCAGCAGATCCGTGGCCTTCAGTTTGTCCACAATTTCCGCTGCGTGATATCCCAGCAAACGCTCTGCCGTGGGATTGGCAAAGGTCACGCGGCCCCTGAGATCCACCGAGACAATAATTGAGCCGGCCGAATCAAGCAGGTCCTTCAGCGGGTCGCCCGCATAGCGGTTGGCCGCTTCGCGCTCCGCGGAGCTATCGGCCAGCAGCCGCATTGCCACCGCTCCAACCGCGAAGATTGCCACAATCAGCAGCAGGTAGTCGTAGCGCGGTCCGCCCTCGATGCGCGCGGTGATGCCGCCCGCGGCCGCGGCCAGGCAGAGCACCGCAAAGGCTGACCATGTCGACGCGGAAGAGCTGCGCTCCTCCTTGCCCTGCCGCACTGCACTCGTCTCCATGCCCCTGCCGCTCTCCTGCTTGTTGCCCGGCGGTCGAGCCGGCATCAACGCCTCTCAACCGGCCCAGTACCCGCTTTTCCGGTACCCGCTTTTTTGGATCCCTTGAATCTCGGCTGCAGCCGCTTGCCATTGGCCGGCAAATCAAATCGTGTGCAGCCTCAATGAGACCGTTTTTATTGCCGTCCGCCCTTCAGGCAGCGGCCTGTAACCTCTATAGCTCAATCCGGGCCCGCAGCTCGGGCCAGAGATCCCCGAAACTCCGCCGCGGCACGCCGTCGAAACCATATGCCTGCTTTACTTGTATGTTACTCAAAAAACGCGCCATTGCACCCTGAATGCGCTACTTCTCATTACCCCCGTGACTGTTCAAAACACGGCCGGTGCCAGCGTGCTCTAAGTCGGCTCTCTGCCGGGTGCGGGGCTTTCTCGTTCAATCGTATACTGGCAGCATGTTTCGCCTTGGAGTTTCTTTCCGCGTCGCCGCCGTTACTGTGCTCGTTTCGTCTGCGTTTGGCGGTTTTCTCCCCCGCGCCCATGCCTGGGGAAATGAAGGTCACCGCCTGGTCAATCTCCTTGCCGCCAGCAACTTACCGCCCGATGTTCCCGCATTCCTGCGTTCCAAAGCCGCAATCGCCGAGATCGAATACCTCGGACCCGAGCCGGACCGCTGGCGCAATCCCGCCGAACCGGAACTGGTCGCCGCCCAGGCTCCCGAGCACTTTATCGATCTCGAGCTGGCCGACGCCCTGGGCCCCCTGCCCCGCAACCGCCTCGACTTCGAGGCCGAGATCTTCGCCTCAGGCCAGCGCCCTGAAAAGATCGGCCTGCAGCCCTGGGTAACCAACGAAGTATGGCAGCGGCTCAAGGTCGCCATGCGCGAATACCGCAATCTCTCTGCCGCGCACAAAAACACCCGTCCCGTCGAGCAGGCCATCATTTTCTATGCCGGCTGGCTCGGCCACTACGTCGGCGACGGCTCCCAGCCTCTCCACACCACCATCGAATACAACGGCTGGGTCGGCCCGAACCCCCACGGCTACACCACCGCGCACAAGATTCACTGGGAGTTTGAAGGCCCCTTCGTCGGCGCCAACATTCACCGCAATGACGTGGCGCCGAAGATGACCCCGGTCCACGCCATCGACGGAGACATCTTCGACGCTTATGTCGCCTACCTGCGCCAGAGCAAGACGCACGTCGAAACCGTCTACCAGCTTGAGAAAGCCGGCGGCTGGGTCGGGGCAGGCACGCCGCAGTCACGCGACTTCGCCGCAGCGCGCATCGCCGCGGGCGCCAGCATGCTGCGCGACATGATCTACTCCGCGTGGATTGACAGCGGCAAGCCAGTCGTCGATCCCTACGCCGGTAAATAATCCGGACCCATTGCGCCTCAGTGCTTCGGCGCGGCCCGATCGCCTTCTTCGCCGATCGCGGTGGTTTGCACCTCGAGATCGATGCTCGCAATTTCCCCGCCGCGATCCGCCGGGGAGTGCAGCGCGCACTGGCACAGCTCAGTAAACCGCCCATGCCCGTCGCGGCTCAGGTCAACGCCCGCACCCAGAATCACGCCGTAGATGTCGAGGCACATGCGCCGCTCGAATTCAAAGAGCAGGTTGATCACTCCCGCATCGCTTGCGCTGCGGCTCAACACCCAGCCTCCGCAGCCGAGAATCGCCCCGGTCAGCCTCTGCACCAGGCGCCCCGGCTCCTCCGCCGAAACGGCATTCATCTGGATCGCCCACGGAATCGCGCCCGGACGCCCTGCATCGGGATGGAATGCAGCCTGCCTCACACCTGCTCTATCGGAGCGTCGCCGCCAAATCGTGACGCCTGTGCAGAAATAGTGCGCTTCGGCCTTCCGCGCCGCCCGGGCAACCGCAGCTCTGCGTCTCACCGGTCCGCGCCATGGTTTAGCTTGGTACCTGGCATGATCATCGGCAGCGGTATCGACCTCGTCGAAATCGAGCGCATTCAGCAGTCGATGGACCGCTTCGGCGAGCGCTTTCTCAACCGCATCTACACCCCGGCCGAGCTGGCCTACTGCCTGCGCAAACGCAACGCCGCTGAGAGCCTCGCCGCCCGCTTTGCCGCCAAAGAGGCCGGAGCCAAGGCTCTCGGCACCGGCATTAGCCGCGGCGTCCACTGGCACGAGATCGAGGTCGTCCGCGAACCCGGCGGCCGCCCTGGCATCCGCTTCAGCGGCCGCGCCGCGGAGATTGCGCGCCATCTGGGAGTTGCGCACGCCGCCCTCTCCCTGACCCACACCGGCAGCCTCGCCATGGCCAGCGTCGTGCTTGAGAACGCCCGGTAGCGCTGGCGCTTCTGCTATCCTCTATCCTCAAGGCGTCGAATTCAATTAACCGGGGAACTCGTGCCAAGCCGCAAAGAGATTCAGTGGTCACAACTTAAGGTTGGCTCATTGGTCCTGACGGCCCTGGCGATCCTCATCGGACTCATCTTTCTGCTCGGCCGCTCCACCGGCGGTCTCTTCGAGCCCAAGCTGCTGTTTCGGTCCTACTTCAACAACGCCTCGGGCCTCAAGAACGGCGCACCGGTCACCCTCGAAGGCGTCACCATCGGCAACGTCACCGCGATTCGGCTCGTGCCAGACCGTAACCCCACCCCCGTCGAAGTCACCATGCGCGTCGGCGAGCGGTTCGTCCACGACCTGCATACCGACTCGACGACCTCCATCGCACAGGCCGGCGTCCTTGGCGACAGCTATGTCGATATCGATTCCACCCAAGCCACCGGTCCGCAGCCGCCAAACCACACCGAGCTCCGCGCAACCGAGGCGCCCAACATCCAATCCGTCATCAGTTCCAGCCAGGGATCGATCGATCAGATCTCCACGCTCCTCAAGAAACTCCAGACCCTCGTCGACACGCTCAATTCCAGCAAGGGCACGGTGGGCGCTCTGATCAATGACCCCAACCTGCGCAGCCGCGTTGACCGCATCGCCTTGAACCTTGACAAGATCTCCAGCGCCGTCGGCAACGGCCAGGGCACGCTTGGCAAGCTGATCAACGACGACACCCTCTACAACAACGCAAACAACACCATCGCACGGCTCAACGACGTCGCCAACGACCTTCAGCAGGGCAAGGGCACAGCCGGCAAGCTTCTCAAAGACGAGGCCCTCTACAAGAACCTCAACGCGACCGTCGTCAACGCCAATCAGTTGATCGGCGACATCAACGCAGGCAAAGGCTCCATCGGCAAGCTGGCAAAAGATCCTGACTTCGCGCGCAAGCTCGATGACACCATCACCCATCTCGATTCGATCGTGCAGTCCATCAGCGAAGGCAAAGGCACCCTCGGCCAGCTCGTGCACAACCGCTCCCTCTACGACCACGCCGACAGCACCCTCGACGAGGCCCAGCAGCTTGTCAGAAGCATTCGCCAGGACCCGAAGAAATATCTCGTCATCCGCCTCAAGGTCTTCTAGACCAGCGGCACACGGAGTCTCC